>PLML01000070.1 GCA_003141525.1 Bacteroidales bacterium | reverse complement strand
TTGTTTTTTTATCACCTTTTCCCATATTTATTGGTTTTGATTAGTTTTAATAACCCTTTTTAAGGGAGGAGGCAAAGTTAATAAAATTCTTTATTTTTATTGAATATTATTTGAGATTCAATAAACAAATCGAAGAAAATGGAGTAATAATTAACAGTCATGACATACTGCGATTATATCACTACAATAACAGGAGATAAACTTTCTCTTCATAAGGAATATCATGATAATCATTATGGGTTTCCAATTGAAAATGATGATGAATTGTTCGAAAGGCTGATGTTCGAAATTAACCAGGCGGGGCTTAACTGGATACTCATCCTGAAAAAGCAGCATAATTTCCGTATTGCCTTTGAGAATTATAATATTGAAAAAGTTGCTAATTATGGTGAAAGAGATTTTCAGCGTCTGATGAATGATCCTGGAATTATAAGGAATAAGTTGAAAATTAATGCTGCAATTGAAAATGCAAAAGTCATTCTAAAGATCAGGAACGAAACAGGTTCCTTCAGGAAGTGGCTCGATATTCACTCAGAAAAGGCTGTTTCTCCTGAAGAGTGGACAAGATTATTCAAAAAAACCTTTAAGTTCACTGGAGGTGAAATTGTAAATGAATTTCTGATGAGCACAGGTTATCTGCCCGGTGCTCATAGCCCTCAGTGTCCTGTATATGAGCGTATTAAATTAATAAAACAATATGAGACGAAGTGACAGAGAAATATCAGATATTAAGGAAATTGAAGAAATAATCCAAAAAGCAGATGTGTGCAGAATAGCTCTTGCAAACGATAACATTCCTTATATTGTTACAATGAATTTCGGATACATCAGTAACCCGAAAAAAACGCTTTTTTTTCATTGTGCAAACACGGGAAAAAAACTCGATATGCTACGTCAGAATAATTATGTCTGTTTTGAAATAGATATCGACCATCAGCTATTCAGGGGTAAAAGGAGTTGTGACTGGGGGATGAGATTCAGCAGCATTATCGGATATGGGAATATTTCTATTCTTACAGAAAAAGAGGGGAAAAAAACCGGCCTGAATTGTATAATGGAACATTATGGAGGAGAAGGGGAATATGTATATGATGAAAAATTACTTGAACTAACGACTCTTCTGAGGCTCGAAATCCGGGAAATGACAGGAAAAAGGAAGTGAACCAGGAGAAATTTTAGTTAAGATAATTCTGTCATAAATACTGTTTGAATCTAACCACTAAAATTAATAGCTATGAGGAAAAGATTGGCCTTTTTTATTGTTATCTTTTTTGCAGGATCATTTATCGCACATTCTCAGGAACCCAGGATTATTCTTACACCTAAACCCGGGCCGGAGCCACGGATTAATGGAGCTAGAATATTTGGAGTGCGACCAGGGTCTCCATTTTTATTTACAATACCTGCAACAGGAAAGAAACCAATGAAATATGAGGTATTGAATCTTCCTGCCGGCCTGGAATGTGATCCGGCAACCGGACAAATAGAAGGAACTCTTAATAAACCTGGTGAATATCTCACTACTTTCAGGGTTTCCAATGAGCTTGGATCTGCGGTAAAAGAATTTAAAATTGAATGCGGTGACAAACTGGCTCTCACTCCACATATGGGATGGAACAGCTGGTATGTCTGGGAAAATCATGTAAGTGATAAAATAATGCGTGATGCAGCCGATGCTATGGTCAGTTCGGGAATGATAGATCATGGCTATATGTATATAAACATTGACGATTGCTGGTCAGGGAAGCCCGGGTCGACCGACTCAACCCTTCTTGTTGAACCGCGGAATGAAAACGGTATGATCAATTCCAATAAAAGATTTCCTGATATGAATGCTCTGACAGAGTATATACATTCAAAAGGGTTGAAAGCAGGCATTTATACTTCTCCGGGACCTTTTACCTGCGCGGGCCATATCGCTGTTTACGGGTATGAGGAAAAGGATATAACAAGGTTCGTACAATGGGGTTATGACTTTTTGAAATATGACTGGTGCTCATATGGTACCATTGGCAGGGAAGATAAACTATCTGATCTGCAAAAGCCATATTTACTTGTGAGCAAGATACTTAAGAACCAGAAACGGGATATTGTTCTTAATCTCTGTCAATATGGTATGGGTGATGTGTGGAAATGGGGTAAAGAAACTGGAGGCCAGAGCTGGCGAACAGCAGGAGACCTGGGTGGGTCATTCGAGGGAATCGGGACAGCTCTTTTCAGAGACGGATTTGATGTATATAGCAAAGACAGTCTACACTTGTATGGCGGACCAGGTGGATGGAATGATCCTGATTACCTGCTCCTCGGATATCTGAGCAATTGGAAAGGGAAAACAGTTCCAACCCCTCTTACTCCAAATGAACAGTATACACAATTATCCCTTTGGAGTATAGTTGCAGCTCCTTTGATCTTTAGCGGCGATATAACGCGTCTGGATGATTTTACTCTGAGCCTGCTCACTAATGATGAAGTGATAGAAGTTAATCAGGATCCATTGGGAAAACCAGGTTACAGAGTAGCAAAGGATGGCAATATGGAGGTATGGGTAAGGAAGCTGGAAGATGGATCACATGCTGTGGGATTATTCAACAGAGGTGAAAATGAGACAAATGTAACAGCATTCTGGACTGACATCGGAATATCAGGAAAACAGAAGGTGAGAGATCTGTGGAGACAAAAAGATGTTGGAGAATTTAAGGATAAATTCACTGCCAGCGTGCCAAGACATGGAGTTGTACTGATAAGGTTGTGGCGTTTGTCGGAATAATAATTGGTCTTATTAATCAATTGTAAAAGATTTTTTACAGCACTTCCTGTCAAAATAGAGTAACTTGCATTTTTTTAAATATGTATTATGCAAACATTAAACGATTTACGGCTGGCTGTTCTTATTGACGCAGACAATATACCATACAGCAATGTGAAAGGAATGCTGGAGGAGATAGCAAAATATGGGACGCCGACTTTTAAAAGGATCTATGGAGACTGGACAAAACCAACAATTTCAGGTTGGAAATCAGTACTTCTCGAAAATGCGATTACTCCAATTCAGCAGTATAGTTACACAAAGGGCAAGAACTCCACCGATTCAGCATTGATAATTGATGGGATGGATATTCTTTATTCAGGTAAAGTTGATGGGTTTTGTATTGTATCGAGCGACAGTGATTTTACGAGGCTGGCAACAAGGCTAAGAGAAGCAGGTATGAAAGTTATCGGAATCGGTGAGAGGAAAACACCTCATCCATTTATTGTAGCCTGCGATAAATTTATCTATCTGGAAATAATTACCTCTTCAACAGCTGCGCTGGATACTGCTCCGGAAGTCAGGAAAAAGGGTAAACCAGTTGTGAAAAAGAAAAAGGCGGAAGATCATGATAAACAGACACCGGCCAGCATTGTAAAAAGGCTTATTGCATCGTCCATAACTGATTTGGCCGATGAAAACGGCTGGGCCTATCTTGGCGATGTGGGTAACCTGATCCTTAAAAAACAACCCGATTTTGATCCAAGGAACTTCGGATTCCCGAAACTTACGCCACTTATCAGGTCGCTCGATTTTGAAATTGATGAGAGAGAGTCAGGACAAAACCATATAAAACATATTTATATCAGGAACAGGAAGATATGAAGGGGAGAAAGGCGGAATGAGTGATTTTACTCCGTGAGACTTCGTTTAATTCATGGTTAGAAAAGATAAAAGACAAAAGTCCTAATGTAACAAAGATCCAGAGCGACGCGTGGGGTAACAAGATAAAAGTAAAAACTATTCCTCTTAGATTCCTTGTGGTTCCCTGTGTCTTTGTGCCCTTGTGGCAAAAAAATAACTTCAGATGAACAAATTGTTAAAGCCAAATGTTTATTGTAATAGAATATCATTATCCGATGGTAATGTCATTTTTTTACATTTTTGGAAAGTGCATAATGTCAAAAAGTTGTTTAAATACAATATATTATGAATATTTATTTTTTGTTTTCAAAAATAAGTATGACCTTTGTCCCTGTTTTATAAATACTTTAATAATTGAATTATGAACATTTACGTAGGAAGTCTTCATTTTAAAATGAGTGAAGCAGAATTAAAAGAAATCTTTGAAGAGTATGGCGAAGTAACATCCGCAAAAATCATTATTGACAAATACTCTGGGAAAAGCAAAGGATTTGGTTTCGTTGAGATGCCAAATGATGCTGAGGCAAAAAAAGCTATCGAAGAATTAAATGGAGCTGAAGTTAGTGGTAGAAACATTATCGTTAATGAATCGATCGAAAGAACTGACAGAAGAAGTAATTTCAGAGGTGGTGATAACAACGACCGCAGAGGTGGAACTGGCGGTGGAAACAGAAGAGATAACTACAGGTAGGCAACAAAATTCTAAAACAATGAAAGGTACTGTTAAATGGTATGACAGAGTAAAAGGTTATGGATTCCTTCAGACAGAAGATGATAAGGATATCTTTATCCACCGTTCAGGTTTAGAGGTTTCCCATACCGAACTTGAAGCAGGTCAGGCAGTTGAATTCGAAATTGAGCAGAGAGAAAAAGGACCAGTTGCTATTAAAGTTAAAAGAGTAGATTAATCTTACTCAAACTAATACCAGTGAGGCTGTAACAGAGATGTACAGCCTCTTTTTTATTCTATTATTTCTACGGCAATCTGCGAAACCTGACTTTCGGCAGCAGGTCATCGGGAACAACTTTTTCCTTCTGATCCTTTACCATATCTTTTGGATTATCAAGTTCGGGTGATTCCTTGAGGGAATTCCAGTCAAATTTCTCATCCAGTGGCGACAAAGCCTTTTGAGGATCAAATACCCTTAGATCTGGAGCTAATGCCGTGTAAGGTGTAAAATCGGGAATTCCTGTAAACATATCAGACAGGTCGGTAGCCCCCGCGTCATACTGGTTCAGATATGGAAGGCCGAGTATGTCCCAGAATGTTTTGAAAATACTTCCAAAACTATAATGCACCTTACTGACATAATTCTTTCTGGCATAGGGTGAAATTACCATAAGGACGCTCCTGTGCGCATCAATATGGTCGACTCCGTTCTGTGCATCATCCTCGGTAATAAAAATTGCCATGTTCTTCCAGTAAGGCGTGTGAGACAAATATTCCACTATCCTTCCTACTGCCAGGTCGTTATCGACCATATAACTTTCCCTGAAAGGATAACCGGCCGCAGGTCGTTCATTGGCTCCATGATCGTTAGGGATAATGACTGTTAGCACTTGCGGCAGCATTTTGCCAGCACCCATCCACTTTTTTCCAAACTCCTTAATAAACTGGCTTATCCTGAACTGATCTGGGATTGCCATGTTGAATGTGGCATACTGCCTTGAAGTCCTGCTGAAAATAGGTGTGGGAACAGGAAAGTTTGCAAACTGCTTTATACCGGTATATTTGTAAGAATCGTCATAAAAAGCAGGTTCAAACATTACGCTGAAACCAAAATTAAAAAAGTCAATTTTATTCCGTTCAAGATGATCCCACAACGATCCTGATTCATTATAATCTTCAGGATAAATTGCGCCTGCTGACCCATTCATTCCAAGACTTCCCGGAGCTTTGGAGGCCGGTTTATAATCCCTGTTACCTCCATAACTTGCAGGCGTACACGTCTCAACCCATTCATTTGGATAGGTATTTACAAGCCACCTGTGTCCGTCGGCCGAGACATCAGAGTCAACATAAAAATTGTCGCCAATAGAAAATTGTTCTGCAAGCTTATAGTGGTTAGCCATAATGGTGGCATTTTCAACTCTCAGGGTATTAGCTCTGTTTGAGAAGGAAACATTATGGCCATACCTTGCTATTGAAGCATCTCCTTCACCATTCTTAAGTTGCCCGAATATTTCATCATATGTCCGATTTTCTTTCGAAATGAAAACAATATGCTTAATCGGAGACTCTTTCTGACCTCCATACAGTGGAACAGGATTATCCAAACGTGACTTAAGAAGATCCGAGGCCCTTTGCTTAAAAAAATTGTTCTTTAATACCTGGGCTGTCATCTTCCCAAGGTCTTTCTCTGATGGTATCTTAATTATAGAGATAGTACCTTTCATCAGATTTCCAATATATGTTCCTTCTTCACCCTCCTTAAAATCTTTACCTCCATTAGGTCCGCTTCCATAACCTTTCGCATTGGTAACAACTATGTTCTTACCATCGGGTGTAATTTTCAGTTTGGAAGGAAACCAGCCTGTCGGAATGTGTCCTGCTACTTTAAAAGAAGGAAGATCAATCACTCCGATTGCGTTAATTCCTGCCTCTGCTACAAACAGTTGTTTTTCGTCCGGGGATACCGCGAGGCCAAAGGGAATAACGCCCCTGAAATGTTTCATAGCTTCATCAGGTTTTAAATAGATTTCTTTTACAACAGAATCAGTTTTAATATTAATCACTGTTATATCATCATTATTGCCATTGCTGGCAAAGAGCCAGTCTGAAGTTGCAACAAGGGAGTTAGGACTCGATCCGCCAACAGCCGGTATTCCTTCAACCATCTGTCCCACAAGGTTTCCGGTTTTAATTCTTGCGGTAACTTTTGGATTGTCAATATCTTCAAGAGAAATTGCCCAGACCGAAAAAGCCTTATCATTATTGGGATCTCCAAGTCCAGGAATCACCAGTGAATCAGTAATGATTCCGTTTTTCATCTCCTCGGTATTATATCCAAAAGCAGGAAATGCAAGGGCCTTTTTATAGTCTGATTTCTCTTCTATCTGTCCTATTTTGCTATATTGAAACATCCCTACATTTGCCACATAGATCTTTTTTTCATCGTGGCTGAGTGCAACCCCAAAAGGATAACGTCCGACAGGCACTGAATTAATAACCTGCATCTTTCGCGTATCAACAATGACTAACCGGAAGTTAATCTGGTCAACTGCAAAAAGGTGATTCCCATCCCTCGACAGAACCATATCACCAATATAACCATCAGGATATTTCATACCATTCGCTGAAACAGAACAATCCACTGAGTCGATCTTATTCCCTGTCTGCAGATCAAAAATGAGAATACAGTTATCTTGTCCGGCGGATACAAATACCTTCTTGTTATCAGTAGAAATTGCCAGTCCCATAAAAACAGATTCAAGTACGCCGGCATTATTAGAAAAACCCGGAGGAACCTGTCTGATCTCTGGAGAAGATGTCAGGTTACGGATAATTGAGATTGATAATGGTTTAATACCTGAATTGGCAGTAACAGCAATTTCACCGTCTCCACTAAGGGCAAGCCCGAAGGGATGCGGGGCGACCACCAGGCTTTTTCCGGAAGGTGTCAGTAACCGTCCATTGGGGATTACTGTTGTTCCATTTTTGTTAATTGAAGTGTATAAGTTTCCGGCAGGAGCTGATATAACCAGCAGGTCATTGTTCCGTGTCTTGCAACCAGGAAAAATCAGACCGCACAAAGCAATTAAACCCAATAACCTTAATAATCTCATTTACACCAGTTTCCAGCCCTTCCGATATTCATAGTGTAGCAATTTAGTGGCAACACCATCCTTATCATCAATGAACGTTTCCGTTGCAGGATTCCATTTGACGGTCCTTTTCAGTGTACATGCAATATTCCCAAGGTTACAAACTGTACAGCTGCTATGCCCGATTTCGACCGGAACAACAGGGTCTTTCCTGGAACGAACTGATTCTATAAAATTCAGCTGATGAGGAATTCTTGTCTCGTATGGTCCATCTGAGGTATCCTTTTTCTCCGGATTAAATTTCGGGTCGGAGGCTTTAAAATATTCTCTTGCTACTTCGATCCAACCTTTGTCTCCCCAGAATTTTACCCCTTTTGTTTTATTTCTGTCAAATGATTCTGAAGTCATTACCACTCCGCTGGCATATTTAAATGTCATAAATTCGCTTCCATCTCCGATCGGAGATGCCTCCACCGGACCATTCCTGTCCATCCCCAGACCCCACTGGGCAATATCAAACATATGAGCACCCCAGTCTGTTGTAAATCCTCCTCCCGTCTCTTTATACCAGCGCCATGCTCCCCAGAACTGTTCATTTTTTTCAGGATTTATTGATATTGGAGGATCCAGTTGACTATTATAGTAAATTGTTTCACGAAGTGATCCCAGCCAGAGATCCCAGTTCAGATCAGCAGGGATTGGTTCTTCAGGCAGATCGTATGGTTTCGGAGGCGCACCAACATAAGCATTAACTTTGGAGATTTTTCCGAGAGCACCTGTCTGTACTAGATTCACAGCATGCTGAAAACCGGGATCTGACCTCTGCTGACTACCTATTGCAAGAATTCTCTTGTACTGGCGAACAGCTTTTTTTAATTCCTGACCCTCTTTAATTGTAAAAGTCATAGGTTTTTCAAGGTATACATCCTTACCGGCTTTACATGCTGCAATGGCAATCATCGCATGTGAATGATCAGGAACTGCTATAACGACTGCATCGATGTCAGTTCTGTTCAAAAGATCCTGAAATTTTTCATATGTATCTACTTTTGCTTCCTTGCCGGCGTTTTTATAGAAATATCCAACACGCTTTTCAAACCTCTTCCGTTTAACACCGTAAACATCGCATCCGGCGATAACTTTTACTCCGGGTATCTGAAGAAACCCGTTTAGTAAATACATTGATTGCTGCCCCATACCTATAAATCCAAGTCTTATATCTTTACCTGCAGATGATTTGTTTGAAGAAACTATTTTCGGAAGTACCATCATCCCGGCAATACCGGCAAAACCGGAATTTATAAACTGTCGTCTTGACCATATTCTTTTCTGATCTTTCATAGAGGTTCTTAATTAGTCATTAAATTAATTCATTTTTAAAAATCCAGAAGGTATAAAAATAGTGATTTTCTTCTCACTTTGAAGAATTATGATGTAGCTAAAATCTACCGAAAATAGAATATTTTTCAGTATTGCAGAAAATAGAGGAATATAGAAACAGACCGGGATTATTGGTCTCCATTTTTCTTTCAAGATGAAGTACAGGCTGATCTTTTTTAAGATGTAGGAACCTGCTTATCTTTGCAGTTGCCGGAATGGCTTTAATCCTCTGATCGCCTCCTTTGATCTCGATGTGGTAATAATCTCTGAGTATCTGGAAGAGAGATCTGTTTTCAAACTGCCGGGCAGTGATCCTGGGAAGATTAATATTGGCAATGAAACTAATATCGTAAAAGATAGGAATCTCTTCCAGAAACCTTACCCTCTCCATATATATACAACCAGATTCCTGTTCCAGCTCTGAAAGCGGAAACATAAAATCATGAGGCCAATTCATCAGTTTGGGTTTTACAATAATCTTTGTTATCAGTTTACGATCTCCCACTGCCGATGTAGTCCCTGAAACTGAAAGGATGCCAATCTCCCTCGGAAGGTGATGGACAATACTACCCTTTCCCTGGTGCTTCCTGATATATCCGTCGTTAGACATGGAGCTGAGTGCCTGACGTACCGTCGGGCGGGTCACGCCAAATAACTGGCATAACTCATTTTCGGATGGTAAAAGATCTCCTTCCTTATAAACACCATCTAAAATGTGTTTTCTGAGAATCTCATAAAGCCTCCTGTACTGGGGTATGGTTTTCGGAGTGACCATAAAAGTTTTAAATAGATATAAATTGAAATATTTTGAAATAGAAAGTAAATATATTATTATTTACTTGTAAATACAAGTTAATTAATATATTTTTGTATGTGTTGATATTTAGTAATTTCCATAAGATATTGTATTTGTTAGATTTACTTATAATAACAAGTTAAGAAGATGAACTTAATAAATAAAACTAATTAAATATTTCTTAGTGTGCCTTAGTGAATACCTTTGTGTTCCCCTGCCTGCCGATAGGCAGGGGATCACAAAGGACTGCGCAAGGTAACACAAAGGAGATAGCTTCATAGTAACATCATAAAAATTAATAATAGATGCCAACAGCAGTAATAATGCCAAAACAGGGCCAGTCAGTCGAAACATGTATTATAACCAGATGGTTCAAGAGTAAAGGAGAGAGTGTATCTATTGGTGATATCCTGTTTTCATACGAAACAGACAAGGCTTCTTTTGACCTGGAATCACCTGTTGAAGGCATACTCCTGGATATTTTTTTTGGTGACGGTGCCGAAGTGCCTGTTCTGGAAAATGTTGCAGTGATCGGAAAAAGCGGTGAAACAATAGAATCTTTCAATCCGGCTCCTTCTCTCTCTATCGCATCTACAGCATTTAAAGCCTCTGCTGCTCCTGAAGCGTTAGAGGCTTTAAAGGCAGTAGAAACTCGACCTGACTTTGACAACAAGATCAGGATTTCGCCCAGGGCAAGACGCATGGCTGAAAATAAAGGACTTAATTATAATAACCTTCAGGGATCCGGGCCAAGCGGAAGGATTATTACCAGGGATATAGAAAGAGTACATTCCGGAGATGCTGCTGTCACAAAAAACATTCAAACTGAAGGAGCAGAATATACAGAACAACCGCTGAGCAACATACGGAAGCTTATTGCCAGAGCCATGCAATATTCACTTCAGAATTCTGCACAGTTAACGCATCATATGAGCGCAGATGTTAGGTCTATTCTTGAAGCAAGACAAAAAATCAAGAACAAACTTCTGACTGATAAAAGTCAGCAGGATATAACGCTTAACGATATGATTTGCTGGTGTGTAATAAGAGCTCTTCTGAAATTTCCGGAGGCTAACAGCCATCTTCTTGATGACCGGATTAAAACATTCTATAAAGTACACCTGGGACTAGCAGTTGACACGCCACGAGGACTCATGGTCCCTGTAGTGAAAAATGCCGATGATATGGATCTTGCAAAGCTGTCAAAAGAACTGAAATCTGCTGCTGAGGCCTGTAAAAAAGGAAGCATCAACCCTGAATCGATTCAAAGTACTGCTGCTACATTCACTGTTTCAAATTTAGGCAACTATGGTGTTGAAATGTTCACACCTGTTATAAATCTTCCACAGGTAGCTATCCTGGGTGTCTGTACAATTATAAACCGTCCGGCAAATCTCGGTAATAATACATTCGGTTTCGTTCCATATATCGGTCTTTCACTTACCTACGATCACAGGGCAATTGATGGCGGCCCGGCGACAGTGTTCCTCAAGGAGGTTAAGGAGCAGATAGAAGCCTTCAGGTAATAAGACAAAAGACAAAAGTAAA
>PLML01000094.1 GCA_003141525.1 Bacteroidales bacterium | reverse complement strand
CTTTAATGGAACGGGTCAGGAATGAATCCAATATCGAAATTCTTGAACATCATTTTGCAATTGAGCTGCTTACTCAGCATCATCTTGGAGAAGTAGTTAAGAGAAACTATCCGGATATAAAATGTTTCGGAGCTTATGTCGCTGATCTTATTAATCAGAAAGTGATTACCCTTCTTTCAAAAGTGACAATTGTCGCTACAGGAGGAATAGGAAACGTATACCTTACTACCACTAATCCCGAAATTGCAACCGGAGATGGAGTTGCTATGGTTTACAGGGCAAAAGGCACAATTGAGAATATGGAGTTTGTCCAGTTTCACCCTACTTCATTATATGATCCGGAAAGGAAACCTTCATTCCTGATTACAGAAGCTTTACGTGGCTATGGGGCAGTTTTGAAGAATCTTTCCGGGGAAAAGTTTATGAACAGATACGACAGCAGAGGATCGCTTGCACCACGGGATATAGTTGCCAGGGCTATCGATAATGAGATGAAAATATGGGGTGATGATCATGTATGGCTCGATTGTACTCATCTTAATAAGGAAGGACTTAAAGATCATTTTCCTAATGTTTACGAACATTGTCTCGAACGTGGCATAGATATAACCAGGGATATGATTCCCGTAGTTCCATGTGCCCACTATTCATGCGGGGGTATTAAAGTTGATACAAACGGGCAAAGCAATATCGACAGACTTTACGCTCTGGGGGAAGCATCTTCCACCGGGTTACATGGGGCAAACCGGCTGGCGTCCAACTCTCTTATCGAAGCCGCTGTATATGCTCACAGGGCTGCAGTACATTCGGGGGCAAGACTGAACGAGTTGACATTTGAAGAAGAGATTCCTGTTTGGGATTATAAAGGTACAACTCACCTCGAGGAAATGGTGCTCATTACCCAGAGTTGCAAAGAGGTGCAAATGATCATGAGTAATTATGTCGGAATCGTCCGTTCCGACATAAGACTGGAAAGAGCGATGGTACGTCTTGATATTTTGTATGAAGAAACAGAAAGACTTTATAAAAAATCACTTATTTCCAAAAAGATTTGCGAATTAAGAAATCTTATAAATGTTGGTTATATTATAATAAAAATGGCAAAGAACCGTCATGAGAGTGTAGGTCTTCATTACTCTATTGATTATCCGAAGAGAGCAAGCTCTGAATTCTGAAAGGCATTAAACTTTTAATATGAACCATCTTGAATCAACATTTACCGGCAAGAATAGCTTCTGGAGATATATCGTAATGTTTGCTGCAGTTCTTATTGTGTCAAACACAATCGGGGCAGTACCTTTGCTTATTTCCATACTTATAAAATCAATTTCAAATCCTGCAGTATTCTCACAAATCGCTGCCAATCCTAATGATTTTAGTGTAATAGGGCTCAACCCGGATGCAGGATTTGTTATGATGCTTTTCCCGTTTATCGCAGGACTAATAGCTTTTATTCTTCTGGTTAAACCTTTAAATAACAGGACCATTAAAATGACTATTAACGGGACCGGAAGAATCAGATGGGACAGGTTTTTTATTTCAGGAACTGTTTGGCTCATACTATGTGCCTTGTATCTGTTCTTCTATCTTAAACTTGATCCTGAAAACTTCACTCTTAATAATAAGACGGCTTCTATTATAATTCTATCGATTGTTTCTGTCTTATTTATTCCATTTCAGGCAGCCTTCGAAGAGGTGCTTTTCAGGGGATATCTTATGCAGGGATTTGCAGCACTAATTAAAAACAGATGGTTTCCTTTGATAATGACTTCAATTCTTTTCGGTTTAATGCATGCTTTCAACCCCGAAGTACACGAATTTGGATTTTTTACAATGATGCCACAGTATATTGCCTTTGGACTGATATTTGGCATAATTACTATACTTGATGATGGAATTGAAGCCGCTATGGGGGCACATACAGCGAATAATATTTTCCTTTGCATCATGGTAACTAACCGATCTTCAGCTTTGCAGACTCATGCGTTTTATGAGCAGTACAAGATTCATCCCTGGAGTGAATTTTCTGCACTTGTAATTACAGGAATAGTTTTTATTCTGATACTGAAAATGATTTTTAAATGGGAGAGATTTTCGCTGCTATTTAAAAAAATTCAGATTTAGAGGATAGACCCCCTAGCCGCTTCGCGGCTTTCCCCCTAAAGGGGGACTAAATCTCTCACATCAAGAAAAATATTCTTAAAAATCGAGAATTAGCCCCCCTTTAGGGGGGTAGGGGGGCAAATAAGAGGGAATTTAAACATTATAAATAGAGGTTTTATCATCCGTTCTGAAATCTCCCCATGTTTCGCGGATCTCATTTATAATTTTCCTTATATCTTCAACCTCAACAGCCGTAAGAAGTTTGAGACGTGTTTCCTTAAAATTAGGCAATCCTTTGAAGTAATTGGAAAAATGTCTGCGCATCTCAAATATGGCTCTTTTACCCTCTTTATATTCCAGGGATTTATCAAGATGAAGGATTGCTAGATCGGCTTTCTCATTTACTGATGGCTCCGGCAAAAGTTCACAGGTATTGAGGTAATGTCTGATTTCGCGAAAGATCCATGGTCTTCCTACTGTTGCCCGGCCAATCATGATCCCATCCACACCGTACTTGTCAAACATCTCCTTTGCCCTGATCGGCCCGTCAATATCACCATTGCCAATTACTGGGATTTTCATCCTGGGATTATTCTTTACAGCCCCTATAAGTGTCCAGTCAGCATTTCCTTTATATAACTGGGCCCTGGTTCTTCCATGTATTGTCAATGCCTGAATACCAATATCCTGCAAACGCTCTGAAATCTCTACGATGTTTTTATTGTCATCATCCCATCCGAGCCTGGTTTTGACAGTTACCGGAAGTCTAACTGATTTGACAATAGCCTCAGTCATTTCAATCAGCAAGGTTATGTTCCGGAGCATTCCTGCACCGGCTCCGCGGTTAGCAATTTTTTTCACCGGACAACCGAAATTGATATCGATGAGTTCAGGTTTTGCCTCTTCTGCTATTAGAGCCGCCTCAACCATTGATTCTATTAAATGCCCATATAACTGAATGCCAATTGGTCTTTCAAAATCATAGATATTAAGTTTCCTGACACTCTTATGACCGTCACGTATTAGTCCGTCAGAAGAGACAAATTCAGTGTACATAAAATCGGCACCATTCATTTTACACACCATCCGGAATGAAGGATCGGTAATGTCTTCCATTGGAGCTAAGAATAGGGGATTCTTACCTAATATTATATTGCCTATTTTCAAGAATACTTAATATTAGTTCTTAAAATTTATTTTTCTTAACCTTAGTACTCTTCGTGAAATCCTTAGTTTGCCTTAGTGGTTAAGATTTTTTTACCATGGGCGGACACTTAGGTCATCACTAAGTAACTCAAAGGTAAAAACAGTAAAATTTGTTTATATTTATGTGACTGCAAAATTAATAAAATGGGTGACAAGAAGAGACATTTCAAATTATCAGCGGAATCCCCTCTTTATCAGCTTTTTGTGTCATTAATGATAATAATGGGAGTCGGTATTACACTGTCGATAATTCTTTCCCTTGCAGGTATGATGATTTTCGGTTCCGATCTAACGGTACTTGAAAAATCGAAGACTGCATTAAGTAATAAAGACTTTGGATTCCTTAGGTACCTGCTTATAATTCAGGACATTTCACTTCTTATTATACCTTCAGTTATAATATTTGTGATGATGAAACCTGAGCGGACAGCCAGGTTAAACGAACTAAAAATACCACACATGAAGGAGGTCGGACTTGTTGTTATTCTTGCCTTTTGTATATTTCCAGTTACCAGTTTTACGGGGCAGATCAACGCTGGTATGCATCTTCCGGAGGGGCTTTCGGGTGTTGAAAAGTGGATGATAGAAAAAGAAGATCATGCCAATAGTATACTCAATCAGTCTTTAGTATCTCCTTCTTTTAGCATCATGATCTTAAATCTCTTTATCATAGCTATCCTTCCGGCAATTGGAGAGGAATTATTCTTCAGGGGAGTTTTACAAAAGATCTTTTATAACCTTTTCAAATCAGGACACATTGCAATCTGGTTCACAGCTTTTATTTTCAGTACGCTCCATTTCCAGTTTTTTGGATTTGTTCCGAGATTCATTCTCGGACTGGTTTTTGGTTATCTCTTTTTCTGGAGCGGAACTCTCTGGCTACCGGTGATTTCACATTTTGTCAATAATGCAGTTCCTGTGATAATGGCATATATACAAGGTATGGAGAAATTTAACGCAACAACAGATACTCCATTATGGAAACAGGCAATAGCCCTTCCTCTGCCGATAACAATAGGTCTGTTAATATTATTCTATTTCAGGAATAAGAGCAATGACAAGAATGAAAACCTTATAACAGTATAATTCGATAACTTCGCAGAAAGGTGTCTGATAAGATTTCAGTTATTTTGTTTTTTCTTTGTGTTACTCTTTGTTTTACTTCGTGATCCCCTGTCTACCGGCAGACAGGTTTGTGGTTAAATGAATTAACTTTTACCACTAAGGCACACAAAGGTTATCACTAAGGGTCTCAAAGGGATTTTACAATTGTAATAATATGGTTTTAATAAGAGTCAGTAAGTGAGTACAGTCTTATCTTATCACCGAAATTATCTATCTTTTCTTTAGTCTTGAAGCCCAATATCACCTTTTCCCCTGGAAGCAGATCAAAATAATTGTCACTAAAACGGCCCATTTCATCGGTATCAAGGTACAGATCCTTAACCAACTTATCAGATGTGAGTGCAATTGAGTATCCCTGATCTGAAACAGTTACTACCTTGGTGATAACTGGTTTTTGCAGTTTCAAATCTTTTGGTGATGAAAAATAATATAAGTTTGAAGCGAGCAATTGATTTCCCTTCAGCAATTTAACAGTAAAAACAATTTGTGTGGTATCCAGATTATTCACCAGCTCTTTCGTTGTAGTTTTAAAGAAAGCAGTACTGGTATTAGCCATCATATTTATCGGTATAGTCTTGCTCCACAATTGTTTCCCGTCGAAATCGAGTATCTCCATTTCCATTTTCGCTTGAAAAGCCTCTCTGCTGTCTGAAACCACATTTATCATGAAGTCGTTTTTGAAATTTGAAGGCACGACAATTATTGGATTGAAGGCTTTTTTTACAATATAGTAGAGTCCTTTCGGGTTATTATGAAAATCGATACTCGCCCATGATGCTATGGGCCACACATCATTAAGTTGCCAGTAAAGGCTCCCCATGGTGTAAGGCATCCAGCGCCTGTGGGTCTCAAGAGAAAGTTTCATACATGCATCCTGCAGGAGCTGTGTAACATATATGTACGAATCAAAATTATAATACATCTTAATATACTTATCAAGCACACTGTTTCCAATCATGGCTTTGTTATGAGCCTTCATAACTTGTGAATTCTTATCACGATCCTCAGGAGCCGTAAACTGATATACTGTTTTTTTGTCGGGCCACGATTGAAATCCATGTTCGCTGAAAAAATGCGACTGTGTTTCAAGAATATTACTGAATGGCTTATTTACATAGGCAACATAATAATGCATGTCACCTGATTGTGGTTTGCTTAAAGTCATTGGCTCCCTGTATCCTCCCATGGGTGATGATGGCCAGTAATCATGAGAATTATAATCAAATTTTTCAATAGCCTCGGGAATCATTTTATAAAAAATATCATCATAAGCCTTCTCAACCCTTTCAGTTACTTTTGGATCAACTTTTCCGGCAGGTGGCAGGAATGCTAGTATGCTGGAAAGTATACTCGATTCCTAAGGATGATTACGCAGACGCCCGATATTTTCTTTAAATTCCCTGAGTATCGATTCCTGGAACTCAGGATAATCCGGACTATGAGATGCAAAAGCAAAATCCTGCCAGATCATAATCCTGTTTTTATCACATAAATCGTAAAAAATATCATTTTCATAAATGCCACCACCCCATACACGAAACATGTTCATATTAGCTTCGGCAGCAGCAGTTATCAATTCTTCATAATGATTGTCTGAAACCCTTGAAGGAAAAATGTCAGAAGGGATATAATTAGAGCCTTTTGCAAAGACAGGGATTCCGTTTACTTCGAAATAAAAGGATTTTCCTCCGTCTTTTTCTGGTTTCTGTACAAGTTTTATTGTTCTCAAACCTGAATGTGTTCTAAATATGTCGATTTCATTCTTCCCAGCAGTGAGTGACCCGGTGAATTCATACAGAGGATGTTCACCTAGTCCGTTTGGCCACCACAAAGCGGGATTGTAAATAGCAAAATCTATTTTAACCTCATTCGAACCTTTTTGTAATTTAACAGGACGTGGATTAACTGCAATACTCTTACCATTGAGTGCATAAGAAAGATTCAATACTCCATTAATATCCGATGCCGCCTTTATAGTTACGACGGATGAAATAGAGGCTTTCCTTGATGTAATTGAATCCTGCACTATCTGAATATCAGTTATCCTGGCATCATCCCATGCTTTTAAAAATACTGGCCTCCAGATACCGCTTGTAGTAAGTTTAGGACCCCAGTCCCACCCAAACATGTAGGCTGCTTTTCGGATATAAGGCCCGACAGTCGGCCAATCAGAATTGGCAACAAATTCCAGGTTATATCCAACAGGTGCATCAATATTAAATTTATCTCTGCTCAATATTCCCATTACAATCGGTGAATGAAATAATATTCTTAGCGTATTGCTGCCTTCTGTCAAAATCTTCTTAACGTCTGCATTCCACTCACAAAACATATTATCCGTTGTAAGTATATGCTGATCATTCAAGTAAATTTCCGAATAGGTATCCAGTCCCTTAAAACATAGCTCAATGTTTTGTCTGTTGAGAGTTGTTTTATCAATTGTAATTGTCGTTTTATATTCCCAGGAATATTTGTCGATCCATTGAAGTTTTGATTCATTATCTCTGTAAAATGGATCGGGTATTATTTTATTTGCAATCAGATCAGTATGAACGCAACCAGGAACTGTTGCATTGAGCCACTCGTTTGTTCCAATTTTATGAAACTTCCAGCCTTCATTAATTTCTTTGACGGAAGGCAATGTTTGTGCAAATAATTGAATAGTTAGAATAAACGAAAGTCCCAGAGTGGGCAATATTTTTCTGAATATCATTTTTTATTGCTTATATTAATATTGAGTCTGAGATTCTGCGGCATTTGCTTTGTTAAGTTCCCCTTTCCTGTAGAAATAGACCAGTCCGTATTCCTCACTCAATGTTTTTCTGATCTCCTCCGGAAGTGTATAGTGGGTATTTTCAACCTCATTCCATAATTGAAGAATAATTTCATCGGCTTCTTTTCGGAGATTATAATTCTTTTCTGTGAAATCGGATGTCTTTTTTGCCAGTGTATTATGATAATTCCATGCTTCAATAAAATTTTCAAATCTGACTTTTACTACTGCGATTGTTGGATTTGTTATTGGACTTCCTCCTTTTTTTATCCTGAACTGCTCACCCTCAATTATCCTTCTTCCCCAGCTCATTAATTCGTTCTCGGTATTTAGTGAAGGAACTGTAGATTCATCAGTTGCGAGTCCATAAAAAGCCCTTGTTTCGGCAGGCATATCACCACGGAATATTGCCATATTCATCACCCTTATGAAGTGAGTTACATAGACACGGGCTTTCCTTAACGTCTCATTATAATCTTTACTTTTTTTGTTTTGCGAAGCTAATGCCTGACGGTACAATTTAAAATTATGTTCGAATTGTGGCAGAAACTTCTGAAGACGAACGATTGTTTTTGATGAAAATGCCAGTTTATTTGGAGGAAGTTCCTGCCCCTTTTCAAGGGCAGTTTTCATTGCCTTTATCCGGGCAGTATCAGTGTTGGGTAATCTTCTGTACGGCATACTCAGATCGGATTGTTAATAAGTTGTTGATAATTGATGCGAATATAACAATCTTTTGTTAATTACAATGTCTATTCGCATTTTTATTATTCTGATTATTAAAATGTCGACTTTCCTTTTTCTGACTTAAGCTTGTTAATATCATTTGAACGTAACTTAATAAAATTGGTTACAGGAATATAACGAGAAAAGCAGTATTATCTTAGCTCAGATCATATCCTTGCAAGTGAAAAACAAACTGCGTTGAAACATATTGTCCTAACCAGCCAAAGATTCCGCACCTGTTCGGCTTTCACTTTAAAGAATTTGTATTTTATAGAATTGTGATGGCATCCGGACAGGTAGTCACCACATAATGTGCATATGATTGATGGTATTGAATTGTTTATGCATTATTTCAGGAATTCATTTAAGTGAAATTCGTTTTTATAGACTTTTTCAGCCAGGCTCTGAACAGTCTCTTCAGTGATC
Organism: Bacteroidales bacterium; assembly: GCA_003141525.1. GTDB lineage: Bacteria > Bacteroidota > Bacteroidia > Bacteroidales > VadinHA17 > LD21. The sequence goes on along the minus strand of PLML01000094.1, from coordinate 25,312 downwards.
AATTTGTTTATGGCCTCTCTTATTGGCGCATATTTTCCATGAAGCGGGCAGGGATTATCTGAATCGCACTGTTTTAAACCAAAGCTGCAACCCGAAAAAGATCTGTCTCCTTCAATTGAAGAAATGAGGTTTATTATAGGAACATCGGGCTTATCAGGATCAAAGAAGAAACCACCACCTTTCCCTTTAAGCGATCTGAGAAAGCCAGCCCTTACGAGCCTTTGTAATATTTTTGCTATGTAGAATGGCGGGGCTTCAATTTCTCTTGCTATCTCCAGGGTTCCGGGCCTCCTTCCTCCCATGTTTTGCAAATCTATATAGACCAATCCTCTGAGGGCATATTCTGTTTCTTTATTGAACATTCTAATTAGTAATTAAGTCGTAATTTTTACAAAAATAGTAAAAATAATTTAAAAATTACCAAAAGACCTTTTTGTCTTTTAATAAAATATTTTATAGCTTTGTACCGGTAATAAAATATTAAAAGATGAAAAAAGATATAACAATTAGTGAAATAGTAGCAATTGACTACAGGACTGCTTCTGTATTTAAAGAGGTAGGAATAGATTTCTGCAGACGGATGCAATACCTATAATGTTGCATTTAAACTCCTCCGGGAGTTTGAAGATGATCTTCACACACATGTACATCTGGAGAATAATATATTATTCCAAAAATCAATGACAATAGCCAATTAAATTATAAATAATATGAATAATGCGACTAAGAATCTTGAAGATGATCACATCTATGTTCTGAAACTGATTGATGTGATGAGGGCGGTTACCCGTTCTGAAAAACCTGATATCAAACATATTGAAGAAATAATCGATATAATAAGGAATTTCGCCGATGGGCTGCATCATGCAAAGGAGGAGAATCTCTTTTTCCCGGCCCTTGAAAGTAAGGGATTTTCTGCTCAGCAAGGCCCTGTGGCTGTAATGCTTCACGAACATATTAAGGGTCGAAATTTTGTAAAGGGAATTGTTGACAACCTTGAATTATATAATAAAGGGAATAAAGCAGCTCTGGAGAAAGTATATCAGAATATGTCTGGTTATTCAGATCTGCTGGTCAACCATATCACAAAAGAAAACAACATTCTTTTTCGTATGGCAGACAATGTGCTCTCTGAAATTGAACAGAAAAGTCTGGCTGAACAGTTTGAAACTATGGAACAAAATCGGCAGGCAGGAGCCAGAGTGATCGATTATATTAATCGAATTAATACCCTTGCTTTATCTTATAAATTATAGCATAAACTCTCAATTATTCTTGAATAATTAAAACTAATGTAAGAATGAAAACAAAAAAACTTTGGATCAGCTTTATTACAGTCATAGTCTTGTCTTTCTCTGTCCTGCTTTTTTTTGGGAGAGAGATCTACAAACAGGCTCCTCCGGTTCCTGCTAAGGTTGTTGCACCTGATGGAACAGTTTTGTTCACAGGACAGAATATAAAAGATGGCCAGAATGTATGGCAGTCCCTTGGCGGACAGGAAATAGGTACTGTGTGGGGCCATGGAGCTTATCAGGCTCCCGATTGGAGCGCTGACTGGCTTCATAAGGAAGCTGTCTTTATTCTCGACAAGATTGCTTTACAGCAGGATGGGAAACCATATAGAGAATTAAGTGAAGAGCGGCAGGCTTTTCTGAAAATTTTACTGCAGAAAGAATTGCGTAAAAACACTTATGATCCTGCAACAGGAATTCTTACCGTTTCAGCAATGAGGGCAGAGGCAATAGCATCAAACAGTAAGTTCTATGGTGGATTGTTTACTAATGATCCTGCACTGACTGGCCTGAGGAACTCATACAGTATTCCTGAAAACTCACTGAAAGATCCAACCAGGGTAGCTCTTCTTAATAATTTCTTTTTCTGGATTTCATGGGCTTGTGTCACAGAACGTCCGGGCCAGGTAATCACATATACAAATAACTGGCCGGCAGAGGAACTTGTTGGTAACAGGCCGTCAGGCTCATTAATACTTTGGACAGGGTTCAGTGTAATTGTCCTTATAGCTGGAATTGGCCTTATGGTTTGGTATTATGCCCGTCGCAGGGATGAAGAAGCTGACAAAATCCCGGTGGCATTTCCTTTGTTAAAAGAAACTCAGACTCCTTCACAAAGGGCAACAGTAAAATACTTCTGGGTCGTTTCTGCACTGCTTCTTGTTCAGGTAATAATGGGTGTAATTACTGCCCACTATGGTGTTGAAGGTCAGGCATTTTATGGGATTCCTCTGGCAAAGTTACTTCCATACTCTATTTCACGAACATGGCATTTACAATTAGCTATTTTCTGGATTGCAACCTCATGGCTTGCAACGGGATTGTACTATGCCCCGGCTATATCAGGCACTGAGCCGAAGTTTCAGAGGTTGGGGGTGAATTTCCTCTTTTGTGCTTTGCTGGTGATAGTACTTGGATCTCTTGCAGGACAATGGTTAGGTGTAATGCAGAAACTTGGCTATGTACAGAATTTCTGGTTCGGTCACCAGGGATATGAATATGTCGATCTTGGAAGGTTCTGGCAGATATTTCTTTTCGTAGGACTTCTAATATGGCTTTTACTTATGGGACGTGCAATCTGGCCGGCACTGAAGCATAAATCTGAAAACAGAAGCCTGCTTTCATTATTCCTGATATCGACCATAGCAATTGCAGGTTTTTATGGAGCCGGACTCCTGTGGGGGAGACAAACCAATCTGGCTATAGCTGAATACTGGCGTTGGTGGGTGGTTCACCTCTGGGTTGAGGGATTCTTTGAAGTATTTGCAGTTGTTGTTGTTGCTTTCCTGTTTGTAAGGCTGCAATTACTAAAAGTGACTACAGCTACCACTGCTGTTCTTTTTTCTACAATTGTATTTTTGTCGGGTGGTATACTTGGCACATTCCATCATCTCTATTTCACAGGTACACCAACGGCTATTCTGGCACTAGGTGCGACTTTCAGCGCTCTTGAGGTAGTTCCGCTTGTACTAATGGGTTTTGAAGCATGGGATAATGTTAAACTTAGTAAGAGTACAACATGGGTAAAAGCCTACAAATGGCCAGTTTACTGTTTTATAGCCGTCGCTTTCTGGAATCTTGTCGGCGCAGGCATTTTTGGATTTCTGATTAATCCTCCTATTGCACTTTACTATATGCAGGGGCTGAACACCACTCCCGTGCATGCACATACAGCTTTATTTGGTGTTTACGGAATGCTTGGTATAGGACTAATGCTTTTTGTTCTCCGGGATATGAATAAAGAAGGTATATGGAAAGAACGATGGATTAAATATGCTTTCTGGAGTATAAATATTGGGCTTACTGCAATGGTCCTTATAAGTGTACTTCCAATAGGTCTGGCACAGACCGTCGCCAGCGTAAAGGAAGGCTTATGGTATGCCCGTTCAGCTGAATTTCTTCATAAGCCGGCACTGCAAACCTTAAAATGGCTGCGAGTGATTGGGGATACAATTTTTGCCTCAGGTACCGTTGCCCTTGCCTGGTTCATTTTTGGATTAAAATGTGGCTGGAGCATAGAAAAGAAATAGAAAGTGCTAAAGTGCCTAAAGTGTCTAGAGTACTTAGAGTTAATATAATAAACTGAAATTTTTCCAACTTTAAGTACTCCAAACTCTAGTTCACTCCAAACTATTTATTATTGTCCTTTTGCTTTATAGTTATCAGGGTGTTAACTTAGTGGTTTCAAACCATTAAAATATTCTGATATGTTTAAAAGTGAAGTATATACAAAAAGGAGGGAGGAACTCCATAAAAAATTACAAACAGGAATTGCACTCTTTATAAGCAATACTGAAGCACCAATGAATTATCCTGATAATACTTACCATTTCAGACAGGATAGCGATTTCTTGTATTTTTTCGGACTCGATCTTCCCGGATTAGCCGGACTTATGGATTTCGATTCTGGCAAGGATCGGATTTTCGGCAACGACTTTAACATGGATGACATCATATGGATGGGTCCCCAACCGTCCGTCAGAGAGCTTGCTCTGAAATGCGGTATCTCTGAAGCCGTCCCAATGGCTAAGCTGGAGGTAACCATTAAGGATGCCCTGGAAAAGAAAAGAAAAATTCATTTTCTGCCTCCTTACCGGGCAGAGACAAAGATGATACTGGGTTCTTTGCTGAAGGAGAATCCATGCCAGATGAAAACAATGGCATCAGTTGATCTGATAAAGGCAGTTATCTCGATGAGATCAATAAAAGAAAAAGTTGAAATTGATGAAATAGAAAAAGCAGTGGATATTGCATACGAAATGCATGTAACTGCTATGAAAATGTGCAAACAGGGTGTTAAAGAGCAGGATATTTTCGGAACAATTGAAGGGATAGCCCTCTCAAAAGGAGGAGGTACTTCATTCCCTATAATTCTGAGCATTAACGGACAGACTCTTCACAACCATTCTCATGGGAATATCCTGATTAAAGGAAGGATGATGGTCACTGATGCAGGTGCTGAGACAAATCTTCATTATGCATCTGATATAACCCGTACAATTCCTGTCGGAGGAAAGTTCAGCGAGAAACAAAAGAACATTTATGAAATTGTTTTGAAAGCTAATACTGAAGCGATAAAAGCAGCCAGACCCGGTATTTCTAATCGTGATCTGCATTTTATGGCCTGCAAGATCATAACCACGGAGATGAAAAACCTGGGACTGATGAAAGGTAATGTTGATGAGGCTGTTGCTGCAGGAGCTCATGCATTATTCATGCCCCACGGACTTGGTCACATGATGGGTCTTGATGTTCATGATATGGAAGCCCTTGGAGAGAATTTTATCGGTTATAACGAAGAGATAAAACGAAGCGAACAGTTTGGAACAGCATTTCTCCGCTTTGCCCTGCCTTATAAACCGGGTCACGTATTTACTGTTGAACCCGGATGCTATTTCATTCCTGAACTTATAGAAAAATGGAAAACGGAAGGGAAATTCAAAGAATTCATAAACTATAGCAAAATTGATGATTACATATCAATAGGAGGTATCCGGATTGAAGATAATGTTTTGATAACTGACAAAGGGCATAAGGTTCTGGGTAAACCAATACCAAAAACCGTAATAGAAGTAGAATCAATTTGTTCCTGAATCTCTGTGTAATTCTGTGTCTCCTCTGTGTAACTCCGTGATAGTTCTTAATTAATTGTTACACAGAGAACCACAGAGTCCCGATAGCTATCGGGATCACAGTGTACCACAGAGGAAATACGCAACTTAAATCATGGGACGACTTTTTGCCATAAGTGATATCCACGGTTGTTTTAAGACATTTTATGAGCTTATTGTCAATACAATTAAGCTGTCAAAATCAGACCAGCTCATCCTCCTGGGCGATTATATCGATCGTGGTGATCAGAGTAAAGAAGTTATAGATTTCATTATTGATCTCCATAAAGAAGGGTTCAATATTTCACCCCTTGCGGGAAATCATGAAGTGATGCTGATTGATTCCTATTATGATCAGCATGTATTACCATTATGGTTAATGAACTACGGAATGTCTACCTTAATTAGTTTTGGCATTGAGGATATCAGGGAAATCGATATCCGTTATCTGCAGTTTTTTACCACGCTCGAATATTATAAAATTATTGGCAACGTGATTTTTGTTCATGCCGGTTTTGATGATAATGCAATTAATCCGTTTGCAGATAAACATGGTATGGTATGGGAGTGCCGGCTATCATATCAAAATCCTTTACTATCCGGGAAGACTATAATTCATGGTCATCGGCCCAAAACAATACCTTATATTAAGAAACTTATTAGTGAAAAATCAAAAGTAATTTCTATAGATACCGGTTGTATTTATGATAAAGAGCTCGGTTATGGAAACCTGTCGGCCTTTGAAGTTAACAGCATGACTCTGTATTCCATTCCTAACTATTAAAAATCAATTTATTTACCTGATTGAATAAATGGACCTATTCCTAATATAAGTTTTTTCAGAAAGCTTTATAAAATTCTCTGTTTAGCCTGGCAATATTTGTAAGTTTTATCTGTTTCGGGCATTCTGCTTCGCATGCGCCTGTATTTGAGCAGTTCCCGAATCCGAGATTGTCCATTTTTTCAACCATTGCTCTAACCCGGTCTTTTGCCTCAATGCGTCCCTGTGGCAGAAGAGCGAACTGGGATATTTTAGCTGATACAAACAACATAGCTGAGGCATTCTTACAGGCAGCTACACAGGCACCGCATCCGATACAGATTGCTGAATCAAATGCATCATCTGATTTTTTCTTCTGAACAAGGATTGAATTGGCTTCGGGTGCAGCCCCGGTATTTACTGAAATAAATCCACCAGCAATCTGGATCTTGTCAAAAGCACTCCTATCGACAATAAGGTCTTTTATTACAGGGAAAGGTTTTGCTCTCCAGGGTTCAACCCAGATTGTATCTCCGTCCTTAAAGTATCTCATTGAAAGAGAACACGTTGTTATGGCCGGTACAGGTCCATGAGGATGTCCGTTTATATACATCCCGCACGACCCGCAAATGCCTTCACGGCAATCGTGGTCAAAACCGACAGGATCCTTGTCCTCTTCAACAAGCATTTTATTGAGGGCATCAAGCATTTCAAGGAATGCCATCCTGGGAGACACATTATCCATTTTATAAGTCTCAAAGTTACCTTTGGCCTTTGCGTTTTTCTGCCGCCATATTTTAAGTGTTAACTTCATATCCTTCTTAAATTATTTTGTTTTAATCGATAGTATTTGATCCTTTAGAAGATTGCTCAGGGCTCAGTGGAAAATGCGATTGGTTGCTCTGTGCCCTGCGCCCTGCGCCCTTGGTCGTTATTTATAGCTCCTTACTTTCATTTCCACATTCTCGAAATTAAGTTCTTCCTTATGTAGGATATGAGGTTTACCTTCACCTGCATATTCCCATGCAGCCACGAAAGCGAACTCTTCATCGTTTCTGAGGGCTTCTCCGTCAGGCGTCTGATATTCTTCCCTGAAATGAGCCCCGCACGATTCATTTCTGTTAAGAGCATCAGTGACAAGAAGCTCCGCAAGTTCAAAATAATCAGAAACTCTACCGGCTTTTTCAAGTTCCTGATTGAGATCAGATGAGTCTCCAGGAATATTAAGGTCGCTCCAAAACTCATCCTTAACCTCCTTTATAAGCGTTAGTGCCTTTTTAAGTCCTTCTTCATTTCTAACCATTCCGCAATAGTCCCACATTATCTTTCCTAATCGTTTATGAAAAGAAGATGCGTTATGCTTACCTTTTATTGAAATCAGTTTATTAATTCTTTCAATAACTGCTTTTTCAGTCTCTATGAATTCGGGTTTATCCGTTGAGATTTTTGGAACACGGATTTCCTCGGCCAGATAATTATTAATAGTATTTGGAAGAATAAAGTATCCATCGCCTGAAGTTTGCATGAGTGAAGCTGCTCCCAGGCGGTTTGCACCATGATCTGAGAAATTGGATTCTCCAATAGCATAGAGTCCGGGTATTGTGGTCATAAGTTCATAATCAACCCATAAACCACCCATAGTGTAATGACCTGCAGGATATATACGCATAGGTTCTTCATAGGAATCGATTCCTGTGATTGTTTTATACATATCAAATAAGTTACCGTATTTATTCTCAATAACTTCTTTACCCTGTTTCTTTATCGAATCACGGAAATCAAGGTTAACTGCCAGGCCCGTTTCACCAATACCATAACCTGCATCACAACGTTCCTTGGCTGCCCGGGATGCAACGTCCCTTGGTACAAGGTTGCCGAAAGCGGGATATTTTCTTTCAAGATAATAATCTCGTTCTTCTTCAGGTATCGTATTCGCAGGCCTTGTATCTCCTTTAGTTTTCGGAACCCATACACGTCCGTCATTACGGAGTGACTCTGACATAAGGGTCAGTTTAGCCTGAAACTCATTCAACTGGGGAACACAAGTAGGATGTATCTGTATAAAACTGGGATTTGCAAAGAAAGCGCCTCTCTTATGAGCTTTCCATGCTGCTGATGCGTTAGAATTAACAGCCAGGGTTGAAAGAAAATAAATTGTTCCATACCCCCCTGTTGCGAGTACAACTGCATGTGCAGCATGTCTTTCAATCGCACCGGTAAGGAGATTGCGGGCAATAATTCCGCGAGCTTTACCTTCAATCAGAACAAGATCAAGCATTTCACGTCGTGGATACATTTTCACATTCCCATTTTTTATCTGCCGGTTCAGAGATGAATAAACTCCGAGAAGGCATTGCTGTCCGGTCTGTCCCTTTGAATAAAAGGTTCTTGATACCTGGACTCCCCCGAATGATCGAGTATCGAGTGTTCCGCCATAATCACGTGCAAAGGGAACTCCAAGTGCCGTATAATGGTCAATAACCTGATTACTCACTTCGGCTGCCCTGTAGACATTTGCTTCGCGGGCTCTGAAGTCCCCGCCCTTAATCATATCATAGAATAGCCTGTAAATACTATCCCCGTCATTCTGATAATTTTTTGCTGCATTTATGCCACCCTGGGCAGCAACAGAGTGTGCCCTCCGGGGTGAATCCTGGTAACAGAAAGTTTTTACACTGTATCCGAGTTCCCCAAGTGCAGAAGAAGCTCCTGCTCCAGACAAGCCTGTACCTATGACAATTATTTCAAGCTTTTTCTTATTTGCAGGGTTGACAAGTTTAACAGAAGCTTTATAGTTCGTCCATTTCATTGCCAACGGACCTTCCGGTATCTTTGAAATTAATTTTCCCATGATTATAATTTTTTCCTTTTGGATTTATCTGAAAAGCCATAAAGTGATTGAAATAAAAGCAAAACCTGCAGGGATAATGATAGCATAAACCAATGCAACAACCTTAACTACGGGAGTCCATAATCTGTGATTCAACCCTAGTGTCTGGAAAGCTGAAGAAAAAGCATGAAAAAGGTGAAAACCGAGAAGCGTAAAACAACCCAGGTAAATAAAATCATACGCAGGGATCTTAAAAAGGTTATGAGCTAAAGAATAAAAATCTTCAGGATTCCCTTTAACTATTCCAAGTTTGATGAAAAAGAAATTGAAGAAATGCAGGACCAGAAAAGTGAAGACAATAGCTCCTGTCCAGATCATAAACTTTGAGAAAAATGATACTTCCGATTTATTGCTGCTGACGTATCCAACAGGTCTTGACAGCCAATTCTGGATCTGAAGCCAGATACCATAGATAATATGAATAAGTATCGCTCCAAACAGAACAACTTCCATTATTTTTATCAGTGGGAAAGTTGCCATGAAATGAGCTGCAGTGTTAAAAGGTCCGGGTTCAGTCTTAAGCAGCATCAGGTTGATAGTAAGATGAATCGGCAAGAATGTAAGTAAAAACAAACCCGCTAATGCCATTGTAAATTTCTTGGAAATTGAGGAAAACAAAACTTTACTCATTGGTTATGAAATGTTTAGAGTTTATCTTTTTGCCACGGAAGGAAGTTTATCAAAGTTAAATTTATTAAATCAGATTTACAATTTTATGCTAATTATCACAAATTACTTACGCCAGACGGGATATATTCCAATAATTGATTATTGGCTACATTTACACAACTAAATTTTTTTATATTATGTTCTTTTCATACAGAGGAGGCAGAATTCATTATACTGATTCGGGCAAAGGCGATGTTATAGTTCTTCTTCATGGTTATCTTGAATCGGGTAAAGTGTGGAATGGTTTTTCTGAAAAACTTGCGCAATCCTTCAGAGTTATTACTGTGGATCAGCCTGGTTGTGGTCTCTCAGATGTTTTTGGAGAGGTACACAGCATGGAGCTTATGGCTGCAGCAATCAAAGAGCTTATTGATTATCTTAATATTAAAAAAGTGTTCCTGACCGGCCATTCACTTGGCGGATATGTTGCCCTGGCTTTCCTTGAACTTTTTCCTGATCGTCTTTCAGGGTACTGTCTTTTTCATTCACAGCCTTTTCCTGATTCTTCCGCAGCTCTGGACAAAAGAAACCGGGAAATTGAAATAGTGAAAGTGGGGAAAAAGAACCTGATGTATCCGGATAATGTAATAAGAATGTTTGCCACTTCGAACCTTGAAAAGTTCTCTGCAGCACTTCAGAGATCAAAAGATATTGCTTCAAAGATTCCGGGAGATGGGATTATTGCAGTTCTTAAAGGAATGATGATACGTCCCTCACGACTGTCATTTATGGAAGAAGGCAAAGTCCCCTGCCTCTGGATACTGGGGTTGATGGACAATTATATTCCATGCGATCTTATTCAAAAACAGGTTAATCTGCCTTCTAATGCCAGAATTGTGGTACTGAAAAATTCAGGGCATATGGGATTTATAGAAGAAGAAGAACTTTCTGCTAAGATTGTAAGTGATTTTGTAATTAAAATTTCATCATAAGCCTAATACTTTCAGTTCAATTCAGAATGGGATTATAAGATTGCTTCGCCGGCGTTCGCAATGACGGTGCAAGTAAGGTAATTGTGGTCGTGTATTGAACCGGAGTTAAGTAAAATTCAGAGTCATTGCGAGAAGTGAAGCGACGAAGCAATCTCATCAAGAAAGGCCTATTATGATAGAAACAAACTCCCCGTTTTGTAGGCTAAAGCTTACTTCTTCAGAAAATCAATCGCATATTTAAGTGTGTTGTCAATTTGCTCCCAGATAGGATAGAACCCTTTGTTATCCAGGATGTTACGGGCAATATATGCTTTTATCTGAGTGTGAATTATTGCTCCTGATGTTTTTAACCCTGCCGGATCCTTCTTAATACCACTGGCTGCCGCAAACTGAGCAAACTGATCCAGAAGAGCCTGTTTATCAAGATATTTATCCATTTCTCCAGGTTCAATATATTTCTTAAGTTCTTCCCTGTGGCTCTCAGTATATTTAAGTGCAAATCTGTAAATGTAAGATCTGACTTTCAGGAAATATGGTGATACGCCTGAAGTATCTACCGGGACAAATTTGTCGGGCATTATACCTCCTCCTCCATAAACTATATGTCCGCCGGGTGTTGTAAATTTCAGAGAGTCAGAAAAATGAATGCTGTCTGAGACTTCAAACTCCCCATGTGTATACCTTTGGTTAAGATCGTCAAAATACTTATCAAACCCATCTTTATATGGTTTTTGTATTGATCGGCCGGTAGGTGTATAATAACGGGCGACTGTAAGCCGCATTCCAGACCCATCGGAGAATGGAACAGGCTCCTGAACCAATCCCTTCCCGAAGGATCGCCGGCCAATGATTATTCCGCGGTCATTATCCTGAAGAGCTCCGGCAAGTATCTCACTCGCTGATGCACTCCATTCATCAATAAGAACAACCAGATTCCCTGTTTTAAATTCTCCCTTGCCTGTGGCTCTTGCTTCATTTCGCGGAGATGCTCGTCCTTTGGTATAAACTATCAATTGCCTCTCATCCAGGAACTGGTCTGCCACCTGAATGGCAGCTTCCATAATTCCGCCTGAGTTACCACGGAGATCGAGGATTAGGCTGGTCATCCCATGTTCTTTAAGTTCCCTGAGCCCTTTCATGAACTCATCAAAGGTTGTCATGGCAAACGCGTTGATCTTTATGTACCCGATATGATCGTTCACCATATAATCAACATCAACGCTGTAGATTGGTATTTTATCGCGGGTTATTTCAAAAGGGATAAGTTCTTTCTGTCCACTGCGGAGTATTTTTATTTTAACAACTGTACCCCTGGGGCCCTTTAGCATCCCCATTACCTTTTCGTCAATAATATGTTTGCCGGCAACGAGAGAATCATTGACATACAGAATTTTATCACCCGGTAAAAGCCCCAGTTTTTCGGAAGGTCCTCCGGGAATTGTGCTTATTACCAGGATTGTATCAGTAAGCATACTGAAGGAGATTCCAATTCCTTCAAAATTTCCCTGCAAAGGCTCGTTGGCGCGGGCCAGATCTTTTGCAGGAATGTATACGGAATGCGGATCCAGCTTTTTCAGGATAGCCGGGATAGCACTCTCAACCAGATCGTTACGGCTAACTGAGTCAACGTAATTCGATTCAATAATATTCAGAATGCTGTTTAATTTATCATTTCTTAACCTGATATTTGAATGACGAGAAAAGTCCTTATCAGATGGAAGATACCGGCCTATTATAACACCTAGAGCGAGTGAGATTCCCAATATTACCGGAAGAAAAACTATCTTTTTTGAATTATTGTACTTCATAAATTTTTTTTTCAGAGTCAATATATACCAATTCTATTCCTGCACGCTTAAGAAGTTCAAGTCCATCAGTTTTATGATATCTGTTACAGTAAACAACTCTTTTTATCCCTGACTGAATGATAAGTTTTGAACACTCCATACAAGGTGATGTTGTCACATAGAGGGTTGAATCCTCGCTTGAGTTATTCGACTTTGCAACTTTTGTAATGGCATTGGCTTCAGCATGTAGAACGTATGGTTTTGTTATATTATTTTCATCTTCACATATATTTTCAAACCCTGAAGGAGTCCCGTTATAACCATCTGAAATAATCATCTTTCCTTTCACGATCAGAGCTCCTACCTGCCTTCTGATGCAGTATGAATTCTGAGCCCAGATAAGAGCCATTTCAAGATATCGCTTATCTAATGCAATCTGTTTTTCACCATAAGGCTTCAGATCCGTTTTATCTGACATTATATCCTGAGTTTGTTTAATTTTAGAAGGTGTCAAAGTTAATTAATTTATAGGAGTATCAGGTATCAAACTTATAAATTTATATCACTGAATTTGTTCATATTATCTCTCTCGCATTTTTTCTTTTTGGCATTCAATCGGAGATTACCTTCGGTGAGCTCGCACGCATGCGTGCTCGGTTCCTCATTCCACCACCTGACTTCGGCGTGAGCTCAGTCGAACGCCGGCGGTTCCATCCAGAATGACATGGTTGATTTGAGGGTCCGCCAACCGGGGGAGGAATCTTCTGCGATATTATTCTTTTAGTCGTATTGTTAAAAATAGAGATGAATAAACTAATTTTGGATAACTAAACACGGTTAAAAAGAAAATTAAATATTATCGCTAATATAATTAATGTAATCATGTTCAATACAAACCATTTACATCCTATGATTGTGCATTTCCCGATTGCACTTATAACTGTTGGATTCTTCTTTGAAGTTGTTTCACTTTTTTTCAGAAGCGAAAAGTGCCTTTCCAAAACCGGGTTTTATCTCATGGTGCTGGGATCCCTCGCAGCAATTGCCGGCTGGTCTTCCGGCCACTTATTCACTGAGGAGCCAACTCAGGGTGAGATTCTAAAGGTATTCATCAAACACAAAACCGGCGCTCTTATTACAATGATCCTCATTGTTTCCGGCACAATCTTCAGAATTGGGCTGATGGTAAAAAAGAAAGAGGATACCCCTTTAAAATGGATAGCTTTCGTTTTTTATCTCTTGGCTTTTATTGCCGTAACCTTCACAGGGTTTATGGGAGGTTCCATGGTCTATGATTTCATGATGGGGCAGTGAAAATTCTGCCAGATGGCATAGTAATACTTCCAAATCGGAAATTGGCCCTGTTTTTTAGAGCTCTAATAGATCAATGATTATTTACGGTGCCTGGTTAATAACATTTTGACTTTTTAACTGTTTTTTAAGAAAGCTAGATATAATTTTGCATCTGGTTATAAGTCATGGTATGACATTTGCTGATCAAAATAGTTGATTCGGAATTTGTAATTTGAAAAAAAATGAAGAAGATTTTATCGGTTTTTCTTTTCTTAATGATTTTTGCGGGTTTATCAGGGCAGTCGTTATTTACGGATAAACGTGACGGCAATGTTTATCGTACGATTACAATCGGAGGAGTTACCTGGATGGCAGAAAACCTAAAGTATATAGCCATGAGCGGGGCGTTCTATTTTGATAACGATTCAAACAATATTCCGGGATACGGGGTACTTTATGAATGGAAAACAGCTTTGAACTCCTGTCCAAATGGGTGGCATCTTCCATCAGGGTCCGAGTTTCAAACTCTTTTAAATCATTTTGAGCTGAAAGAGACATGGGGAAAAATAGCTTCCGATCCATCTTCATTCGGCATTCAGCTTGGAGGAATGCAGGATTATGAAGGCACCTTTTCAGAGATGGATGAGAGTGGCTACTACTGGACTTCCACAGAATACGATAAGACTAATGCAGAATATTTCAGTTATCTGCTTATAGATGATAAACCTGTAATTGATATCTCAAGAGAAGAAGATATGGCAGATATCCATGGAACAGAAAAGTCTAATAAATATTCTGTACGGTGCCTCAAACATTAATGTTTGATAAGGAGGTTCTCTACTCCGGAGATTGCCTGAAAAAGAAGGAAAGTCATTCTTTCCGGAAGCCCCTGGTCAGAATCAGTTTTCTGGTTTTAATGCTTATGGTCTTTATAATCATGGCCAGTTGTGCAACTCAGCATAAATATAAAAAATATAAACCGATTCCCTGCCCCTGCGAGAAAGAGAACAAAAGGTAACGNNCAAATCTCCAGACATAATTTTTAAATAATTATATAACGTATATATACGTCATATTAAAACTTACCGTATATTTACGTCAAATATATAATTGTCATGGCATATACTAAAAGTGAATTGTTCAGTCCAGATCTCCAGAATTGTTCAACTCTGTTTAAAGCTTTAGCTCATCCCGCCCGCCTTGCTATTCTGAAATACCTTGCTGAAACAAAAACCTGTATTACTGGTGATCTGGCTGAGGAATTACCTCTTGGGCGGACTACCGTGAACCAGCATCTGAAAGAGTTAAAGGATGCCGGGCTGATTCAGGGCACAACTGAGGGTGTGAAAACATGCTATTGTCTGGATCCTGTAAAGATCTGTGAATTAAAAAAAATAGCAGAAAAATTTATAAATGATATAAATATCCCTGCAACTCTTAATTGTAAATAATTTATTTTCTGATAACGAATTAATTTTCAAAATTCTCAAATTGATATCTATGAAAATCTTGATTTTATGTACTGGGAATAGTTGTCGCAGTCAGATGGCACAAGGATTTCTTCAGTCGTTCGATAATAGAAACGAAGTCCATTCAGCCGGAACATTCCCGGCATCAAAAGTTAATTCCAGGGCAGTGAAAGTGATGAAAGAATCCGGTATTGATATAAGTCGGAACACACCTAAAAACGTCAGCCAATATATTGATGGTGAATGGGACTATGTCATTACCGTATGCGATGATGCTAATGAAACCTGTCCTCTCTTTCAGGGAAAAGTGAAACATCGCCTGCATTTTGGTTTTAAAGATCCTTCGAAATTCACAGGAACGGGAGAACAGGTTCTTAAGGAATTCCGGGAAATAAGAGATGAAATAAAAACTATATTTTACAGGTTTTATAACAATTTTTTAATTTGATATGGAAGATCCTTTTTTAATTGGGAACATTCCAGTCTCAGGTACTGTTGTTCCACTGGTATCAACCGGGTTAAATTCCTCAGATTTTTTTGGAGCTGTTATGGTACGATGGGGAATTAACCGTGACAATTACCGGGTTAGTCCCGGACTGTATGCTGTTGGTATGCCCGGTCCGGAATCCGATGTCTTTGTGACTGCAAACTACAAGCTTTCTTTCGATGCTCTCCGGAAAAACCTCTCCGGACTGAATGGATGGATAATGGTTTTAGACACAAAAGGCGTAAATGTCTGGTGTGCTGCAGGTAAGGGTACTTTTGGTACAAAGGAACTTATCAGCAGGATAGGATCGGTTTCGCTTGATAAAATTGTGAATCATAAACGACTGATCCTTCCACAGCTGGGTGCTACGGGGGTTGCTGCCCATAAGGTTAAAGAGGAGACTGGCTTTAATGTTCATTATGGTCCCGTTCGTGCATCTGACATAAAAAAATTTATACTCGACGGTTACAGAGCTGACAAGGAAATGAGGAGAGTCACTTTCGGATTTAAAGACCGGATAAAGCTCATTCCTAATGACTTTATGTATGGAAAATTCTATCTGCTGGGAGCAATGGCAGTTCTCTTTTTAATATCGGGACTGAGTGGCAACGTTATTTCATATAAAGATTTTTCAGGAGAAGGAGGACCTGCTATTTTGAAAGTATTTCTTGCATATATTTCCGGAATTGTAATTACTCCAATGTTTCTTCCATATCTTCCGGCAAGGCGATTTTCTCTAAAGGGATTTTATGCCGGGGGAGTAGTTTTTCTAATCCTTTTGTTATCGAAATTTACGGGAAGAAATATCTTCGAAATAATATCATGGTTTCTCATTATGACAGCTATTTCCTCCTTCCTGGCAATGAATTTTACGGGTTCATCAACATTTACTTCATTGTCGGGTGTCAAAAAAGAGATGAAGATCTCAGTGCCCTTTCAGATTGGTTTTGCAGTAATTGGCGTTGTTTTACAGGTTGTCGGGAAATTTATTTAATATTAAGATTATGAAAGAATTATTATATCTGACAGATGTTGTTACACTTAGTTTGTGTGAAGCTACATGTAACGGGTGTGGGATGTGCATAAAGGTATGTCCTCACGAAGTTTTTGAACTTTCAGGGAAAAAGGCTCACATAGTAAGAAGAGATTATTGTATGGAATGTGGTGCGTGTGCATTAAATTGCCAGGTAAACGCAATAACAGTGAAATCAGGTGTTGGTTGTGCTGCAGGCATAATTAGCGGGATATTGAATAATACAGAACCAACTTGCGGGTGTTCAGGTGAACCCTCATGCTGTAACTAAAATAAAATTTTCAAAATATTTCAAAATGAAACCCAGACTTAAATTCCTCGACAGATACCTTACGCTTTGGATTTTCCTGGCAATGTTTATCGGAGTCTTTTCCGGTTATTTATTCCCCGCGATCGCAACATTCTGGAATTCATTAAAATCTTCACCGGAAAGCACCACCAATATACCTATTGCTATCGGTTTGATTCTTATGATGTATCCTCCGCTGGCAAAAGTAAGATATGAAGAATTAGGTGGCGTTTTCAGAAACTTCAGGATCCTTGGCCTATCCCTGATTCAGAACTGGATAATTGAACCGGTTCTCATGTTTGCTCTTGCAATTGTATTTTTCAAACTATTTCCCGGGCACAACAACTCAAACCTGCCATACATGTATGGTATTATTATGATTGGGCTTGCCAGGTGTATTGCAATGGTGATTGTATGGAACGATCTGGCAAAAGGTGATGTAGAATATTGTGCCGGATTAGTGGCTTTTAATTCCATCTTCCAGGTCATGTTCTTTTCAGTCTATGCCTGGATTTTTATAGCTGTTTTACCAGGATGGTTCGGAGTTCCAACTAATTCAGTTGTCGCTAATATAACAATTGGACAAATTGCCAGGAGTGTATTTATATATCTTGGAATACCATTTATCGCAGGTTTTTTGACCCGTTTCATCTTAATAAGAGTTAAAAGCAAGGAGTGGTATCACACCAGGTTTATTCCTAAAATCAGTCCCGTCACTCTGATTGCTTTGTTATTTACTATATTAGTTATGTTCTCATTGAAAGGCGAATATATTGTCAAACTGCCTTTCGATGTCATCTTAATTGCTATTCCACTTATAATATACTTCGTAATTATGTTCGTGTTTTCCTTCTTCATGAGCAGAAGGGCAGGAGCCACTTACGAACAATCAACAACTCTTTCATTTACAGCTGCAAGCAATAATTTTGAACTGGCTATAGCTGTGGCAATAACAGTCTTCGGGATAAACTCGGGTGAGGCATTTACAGCTGTAATAGGACCATTAGTTGAGGTCCCGGTTATGATCGGACTGGTTAATGTCGCTCTATGGTTTAAGATAAAATATTTCAGGCAGTTTTAGATACAGAGTTCAGATAAGAAAGGTTAGCACAGAAATGCAAATTATCTAACTTGCAATAAAAAAGCGAAAAATATGCTTTGTTATTCTCGACTTTTCTCCATATTTGTTCTGAAGAAAAGATGGGATTAATAAATTCTAACCTATGACCATTAAGAAAAAACGTGTGATCTTTCTAGACAGAAATGAGAATCAGTACGGCCCTTCTCCTGCTTGTTTTAAAGTATTGCAGAGATCAAGAGATAATACTCTTAACATCTATTCACGGGATTTCGAAAGAGGGATTAAAAGTTTATTATCCGAAAGATTAGCTAAAGATTTTGGCATCGAGGAGAAAAAAATACTACTTGGCTATGGTAGTGAAGATATTTTGAAGCAGTCTGTTCAATGTTATATTAACAAAGGTGATAAAATCATGATACCATCATATTCATGGTGGTACTATAAAAAAATTGCTGATGAAGCAGAGGGAGTAAATATACAATATCCTATAGTTGAAGGAAAGGGTACTTTCTATTACGATATTGAAGGTATGATTAAAGTGCACGACACGCAAAAACCAAAACTGGTTCTCATCAGTTCGCCAAATAATCCGACAGGAAATCGACTGGAATTCGACCAGCTGAATTTTGTTCTGGAAAAAATGAAAGAAAGTGTTGTGGTGCTTGATGAAGCATATTCATTATTTGATGAGACATATAATACTGATCCGGTCGGATTGGTTAAAAAGTACCCCAACCTGATCATTATCCGGACTTTTTCTAAATACTATGCACTGGCTGGTATCAGAACAGGATTTGCTTTTCTGGGTGACAATCATGATCGGATTTCATTATTAAGTGCCAGGTATCTTGGTTTCAACCGCCTTTCTGAAAAAATTGCTATTGCGGCTCTTGATTCGAAGGAATATTATAATTCAATGCGAAAGAAAATGTCTGCTGATATGGTGATGTTATTTAATGAACTGACTCAGTTGCCTGGATTTAATGCATACAGATCATTCGCCAATTTTATCCTTGTAAAGATTCCTCCTGAGATAAAGGTTCCACTAAAGAAGTACCTTACCGAAAGAAATATGATAATCAAGTTTATGAATGAAGACGGGTTGGAAAGCCATATTAGAATAACATTGGGGACACACTCTCAGAATTGCAAGTTATTGAAGATGATAAAATCTTTTATGAGTAAAGAAATAGTGCATGAACTGGTTTGAAGAGTATAAAAAATCTCTTAAAATGGCTGAGGTTGAGGAAGTTATCGATCTAATTCTTTACAGGCCTCTTGCTTTCCTGCTGGTAATATCGGTTTACAAAACCAAAATCAAACCCGACCATCTGACCATTGCCGCAATTATAATGGGATTATTTGGAGGATTATTCTATTCAGCGGGTTCTTATTCAGGTTGCATTCTCGGGGCTTTGTTCTACTTATTGTTCAATATATTTGATTGCAGCGATGGTCAGCTGGCACGGCTTAAAAGAAATGGCACATCAGTTGGCCGGCTTCTTGATGGGATAGCTGATTATATAGCCGCTATAGCAATTTATACGGGGATAGCTATAGGTTATTCAAATAAAACAGGACAACCTTCAATAATGTTGGTTCTGCTCTCTCTGGCCGGGATAAGCATCATTATTCAGGAATCATTAGTGGATTATTTCAGAACACGATTCCTTGATATCGTATTAAAACGTAAAAATACTTTTACTGAGGGGATTGCAGAGTATGAAAATGAATATGAAATAATTAAAAAGCAAAAAGGTAAATGGTTCGAAAAAGCTATTATTTTCATATATTTAGCTTACTCAAAATTACAGAGAACTCTTACCTCAAGAATAAAGAGAAAAAAATCTTTCAACCCCACTTCTCAGGATTATTTTAAAAAGAATAGATTAATTATCCGCTTTTGGGTGTTCATGGGCCCTTCCGCAAAAATAACGACATTGATTCTTTGTTCTCTGTTTTGTCGTTTTGATATTTTTTTCTGGATCGTAATAGGGGGGTTTAATATTCTGGCCGCATCATTGTGGATAATTCAATTCCAGCTTGACAAATCTTTCGAAACTCTTAAAAAATGAAAACTGTTATTCTAGCTGCGGGAATTGCTTCAAGGTTAAAGCCTCTGACTGATCACACACCTAAGTGTTTGTTGAAAGTCGGAGGGGAAAGCATCCTTGAAATGACTATTGAAAACCTGCTTGCAACAAATAATTCAGAGATAATAATTGTTACGGGTTATCTTGAGGATCAGATCAGAGAGTTCCTTAGAGAGCGATTTCCACAATTGAACATAACCTTTATTTATAACAAGTTCTATGCATCTACAAACAATATTTATTCCCTGTGGCTTGCAAAAGATGAAGTTCTTGGCGATGATATGATGATGATGGATTGTGATATTGTTTTTGATAAACTGATTATTAAAAAACTTCTTGGCTCGGGATATAAAAATTGCCTCGCCCTTAAAAGGGATGAGGTACATGATGAAGAGATAAAAGTTAAAACAGATGTAAATGGACGGGTTATTAAGATAAGCAAAGAGGTCAAACCTGCCGAAGCAGCCGGGGAATCAATCGGGATAGAAATCTTTGGAAGAGAAACACTCACCAAACTTTTCAGAATAATTGATCATAAGGTAGTGACTGAAAAGAAAGTCAATCAGTTTTACGAAACTGCATTTCAGGAACTTGCAGATAATGGGAATGATCTATATATTGTTGATACGACTGAATATTTTTGCATGGAGATAGATACAGGCGAAGATTTGAAAGCTGCTGAGGCACTCGTATTAAATCATTTAAAACCGGAATAAGAAGAATTCATGATAGAAAGTATTATAACCATGTCGGTTGCCGGTTTATTGTCAGGCTTCATCTTTTCGATGCCGATTGCCGGTCCTATCAGCATTCTGATTACTTCCAATGCACTAAAAGGAAGATTGCGTTACTGCAACCTGGTGAACCTGGGCGCCACATTTGCCGATTTTACTTACGTGTTTATCGCAGTATATGGTTTAACCAAACTTTATTCCTTTTATAAACCGGTTATCCCTTACATATTTTCATTTGGATCAATCTTACTCCTCTTCCTGGGATACAGGATTTTCAAAACAAAAATTGATATTGAGCATCTTGAGGATAAAAGTCACATCTTAGAAAAAATTAAAAAGAAAGAAAAGGGAGCCTTCTATACAGGGTTTATGATTAACTTCTTTAATCCTACTTTATTTATAGGCTGGTTAACATCGTCCTTATTGGTGATTACTCTTCTGGCAGCGATGGGATTTCATACCGGCGGATTAGCAGTTACGATCGATCAGAACGCAAAAGAGATCGGTAGTATTCAAGGGAGTAAAATAGAAAATTCAAAAAGCCTGAATATTCAACAGCTTGAGAAGATTCAGTTACCTAAATTAAAAAATCATAAGGAAGAGCCGACAACTTTTCCGCCTCATTTTCACCTTATTATCAGTATTTGCTTCGCATTTTTCATTTCGGTCGGCAGCATAATCTGGTTTTATCTCCTGACCTATCTGATTATACGATTCCGAAAGCGTATCAGTATTAATATTATATCTGTTTTCATTAAAGGTCTGGGTGTTATTCTTTGCATCTTTGGATTATACTTTGGTTATCAGGCTATCAGGATGTTCATTAATTTGAAAATTTGAAAATGTGGTGATTTTCAAGCGATTTAAGCTTAATCATTATATTTTGGCAGTACTCAATCATAAGACAAAAAAGTAATGGCGGGCAAGGTTAAAATCGGGCTTTTTGGAATCGGACTCGATACATACTGGTCGCAGTTCGATGGATTACTGGAGAAATTGAAATCATTTCAACTGAGGATAAAAGATCAGCTTATAAATTCGGATGCAGAAGTTGTTGATGCCGGAATAGTTGATAATCGTGATAAGGCAATTGCAGCAGCAGGATTATTCAGGGAGTGTGGAATTGATCTTATATTACTTAATATTTCAACCTATGCTTTATCGCATAATGTTTTACCATTGGTCCAAAGAGTCAATTGTCCTGTAGTTATTCTTAACCTGCAACCAACAGAAGCTATTGATTATAAGAAATTCAATTCAATCGGAGATCGGGGAAAGATGACCGGTGAATGGTTATCTTATTGCCAGAGTTGCGTAGCTCCTGAACTGGCAAGCGTATTTAAAAGGGCCGGGATAAAATATCATATGATAACCGGGTTTTTAGATGAAGCATATGTATGGAATGAAATAAGTGAATGGATTGATGCCTGTTATGTAATGAAGGTCTTAAAGAACAGCAGGGTGGGAGTAATGGGTCATTATTATAACGGGATGTTAGATGTATACTCGGATATTACAATGCTCGCTAATGTTTTCGGTTGTCATTTCGAGCTTATGGAATTCGGAATTCTGAAAAAACTCAGAGAAAATGTTTCATCGGGTGATATCAGTTCAAAGATCAGCAAGTTCAGAGATTGGTTTAATGTTTCAAAGGAATGTTCTGCTGATGATTTGGAACAGACAGCCATAAGCTCAGTTGCTCTGGACCGTCTGGCAGAAAAATTCAGGTTGGGAGGTTTGGCATATTATTATGAAGGTGAAGGTGATGAGGATTATAAAAAAATTATTACCACCTTGATACCCGGAATGACTTTGCTTACCGGCAGAAATATCCCTGTTGCCGGTGAATGCGAAGTCAAAAATGTACTTGCTATGAAGATAATGGATACATTTAATGCCGGGGGTTCATTCTCGGAATTCTACGGGATCGATTTTAATGACGACATTATTCTGATGGGACACGATGGGCCGGCTCATTTTAAAATTGCAGACGGAAAAGTAGGACTGGTTACACTTCCTGTTTTTCATGGCAAACCGGGGAAAGGATTATCAATACAGATGAAAGTTGCAGATGGTCCTGTTACCCTGCTCGCTGTATGCCAGGGGAGTGATGGCATGATAGCTCTCCTTACAGCTCATGGGTGTTCAGTCGAGGGCCCAACCCTTCAGATCGGAAATACCAATAGCCGTTATAAGTTTCCGGTATCTGCGCGGGAATTCATCGATAGCTGGTCAAAAGCAGGGCCCTCTCATCACTGTGCTATAGGAACTGGACATATATCTTCCCGGATCAACAAATTATCGGAACTTCTGAATATTGGTTTTGAAAGAATATGCTGAAACCCGGAACTTTCATATTAGCTTTGCTCTATTGTACTTTATGTCAGGCTCAATATGACTCAATTAGTGTTCCTTCCGGACGTCACTTTAATCTTAAGCTTTCTTACAATAGTTCTCTGATATATCCTGGTATGAGCACAGGTGTTGAGTATTCGCTTAACCATATAAATGAACGGGTATTAAAAAATCAAAAACCTGGCAGAGATTATAAAAAAGAAAGGTTTATTTCAGGCAATTTAAACTGGTATCACCACCCTTATTTCCACGATAATTTATACCTGACTGCCGAGTGGGTGATGAGAAGGACCAGATTTACAGGATTCATATCTGAGTTTTCCGCCGGACCCGGATTTAGCCGGACTTTTTTAGGAGGGACAACTTATAAGGTGGATGATGCTGGAAATATATCCGTTATTAAGCTCGCAGGTTATAATTATGCTCTTATTACGATAGGAGGTGGTTTTGGCTATGATTTTTCCATGAAAAAGCAGCTGCCATTTTCGACAGTGGCAAAGATGAATCTTATATCAATGTTTCCATATAACAGCACCATATACTTTAGACCTGTTCTGGAGATTGGAATCCGATACACACCGGGAAAGTCCAAAAATAAAGTAAGTAAGCAATCCGTTACTATATCAAAATAAAAATGAAAAAAGTATTCTTCCTTAGCCTCTTACTTTTGTTTTCGGGATGTCAGAAGGAGAAAATTACTATTTCTGGAAATGTTTCTGAAGCATTTTATGTTGATAATGCTGGAGCTTCCATGCGGGTTTTAGTGCAGGGAAATACTGCAAGCAAAACCTTTATCCTTTTCATTCATGGCGGACCCGGAGTGAGCTCATATTTCTATGACACAAAATATATCAGCCAGAATATCGGGGATAAATATGGAATAGTTTACTGGGATCAGAGAAATGCCGGAGCTTCCCAGGGGACCAGCAATGGTGGAAACCTCCATCTTGATCAGATGGTTGAAGATCTGAAAAAAGTGATAGAGGTTCTTAAGTTCCGTTACGGGCAGGATATGAGTTTGTTTTTACTTGGGCATAGCTTCGGGGGTCTTATCGTTGCTGATTTTATCACCAGGCCTGGTTATCAGAATATGATAAAAGGACTTATAGATGTTGACGGGAGCCATAATTACCCGTTGAATGATACCCTCACACGACAGGCATTACTCACAGAAGGAAATTATCAGGTTTCACAAAACAGAAACGTCAACGATTGGCGACCTATAATAAGTTATTGTAATGCCCATCAGGGCAATTTCAGCCTGGAAGAGTCACAACAACTTGAAACATATGCAACTGTGGCAGAAAACTATATCGACAGCATTAAGCATATAAACATGTTAAATCTGGTATTAAAATATTCAATTCCAAATGAAATTCCTCTTACTGCAGTACTTTGTAACCTTCTCTACACTGAAGATTCAAATTTTAATAAAGAACTGGCTGTAACACAATTTTCTACCTCGCTGAACATAGTTACAATTCCGGTTCTAGTGCTGTGGGGAAAGTTTGATTTCACTTGCCCTCAGGCATTGGGTGAAGATTTTTATAACCGAATTAGTTCAACTGATAAAAGCATGGTTATTTCACCTAAAAGCGGACATAATATAATATTTCAGGATAAGAAATTTTTCTGCGATAATGTGAATGAATTTGTTTTGAACCACAAGTAATTAATAAATTAGGGTATATGATTTCCAAATTATTGCTATTGGCAGTTTTCGGAATCGCAATGGCTCACCTCGAAGGCGTTGTGGTCGTATATCTGAGAAAATCCCTGGGAATGCTCGATTCAGAATCAAATAAGGAATCGATAGAAAAATTTCCGAAACGTTATTTAAATATTGAAATGACCCGGGAAGCCGCTACAATAATAATGCTTTTTGTTGTAGCATATCTCACAGGCGGGCCGTGGATTGAAAAAGGCGTATTCTTTCTATGGACCTTTGCCTTCTGGGACCTGTTCTATTATTTATCGCTTTACATCTTAATAAAGTGGCCTACATCGCTTACAACCATTGATGTCCTTTTTCTTATCCCGAAACCATGGATAGCCCCGGTATGGTTCCCGATAAGCGTCTCGGGACTTACAATATTAATTATCACTCTACTGGCTGTCGCGGGGATTATATAAAAATGGATAGCACGGATTAACACGGACTTCGTAATCTGTGTCTTCTCCTTGTAAATCCTTACAGTCCCTGGTTAAAAAGGAAAAATGTGAATAAAGAGTAGTTAAAGACTGGGATGGAGTTTTTAAATAAATTTACTTAGTACATGACAAAAAATATTAACTAATTGATTGTTAATATCTTATGA
>PLML01000122.1:29114-33965 GCA_003141525.1 Bacteroidales bacterium | reverse complement strand
TATTTAAGTGGACACTAATGAAGTGATATATAATATTAATGGGAAGCGTTTATCTATTATCATGCTTCAGAATCAGTTTGTTCGTATGTATCCAATGTCAGGTTAGTGTTAATTTATTAACAGCAAAAATTATTCCAAATGGAATAATTATGTTTAGGTTGTTTTGTGCAGACTATTCTTCAAAGTCAAGATTCTCTGGTTTTTCAGGAATCGGCATTGCACTTAATTCCTTTGAAGTTTTTGGAGTATTATTATCCAGAATTTCGAACGAGATATTATCAAACCAGATCTTACCTGTTCCGCTTATTAGTGCTCCAAAATTTAAAGTCCCGCTCTCCTCAGGTACATCCAGAATAATTTCACATTTAGTCCAGTCAGAATTACCTGTTACAGGTCTGTCCTGCATATTGTCAAAGCTTAGTGATTTCATTTCTGTTCTGGCGTCAACACGTAACCACATTCCAGCCCAATCTGAAACATTCTCAGATTTAATGTAACCGGTCATTTTAATTCTGGTGCCTAAATAATTTTTAGCACTGCATATTTGCATAATTGTTGCAAATCCGTCAATATTTTTATCTGTTGATTCGATGCATGCGCTTTTATGTCCATTTTTAAATATGATACTGTCGGATCCAAATTTATAACTGGCTGGAACACTTCCGGCTTTAAGCCAGCTTTTCGGCATATCATTGGACAGAAGAACAAATCCAAAAATCAGGAATGGTACCAATGAAAGAATCAGAATACTTTTTAAAGTTCTCATAATCTTGTTTTTTAAATTTTTAATCAGGTCTGGTTGTTTTCTATTTGTAAAAATTCTCTTGAGATCAATATAAAATTTTTAATATCCGGTTTATTTCACCTCATATTCTGTCACCCCGGTCACCGGTGTTCCGGATGCGGTGATACCTTCAACAGTTACATTCACAAATGAAGGATTATCTGCATTAAAGAAATTCAGAAAAAGATCTTTGTTGTTTTCCAATCTGATATTTGGTTCCCAGAAGAGTGTTGTCCTCAAATCAGGCTTGTAATCGGATTCAAGTTTTGTATAATGTTTTGGTGAATAAAAAATACGTGGTTCACTATACCCTGAAAATTTAATATTGGCGGAATGATATACAGGACTATTAAAGCTTACAGGAGCTGCGATTCTGGTAATAATTGAAATTACCCCTCCTTTTCCCCGTTCACCCCATACTGCAGCAGCGGCAGTTCCGGGTCTTAACCCATCGAATCTTTCGATCCAATCAACAGGCAGGTACGCTATATCATCATAGGAAACTTCCATCCCATCGAACAGGATGAGGGGATTAACAAAAGCCAATCCGCCCATGTTTCCGCCGCCAAAGGCGCCAAAATGAAACTTATACTGTAACAGCTGGCCGAGATTGTTGAAAACCTCTGATTTAGGAGTGACTAAATATTCTCTGTCGGGATTAAGCGCCATAAGATATCGCTGACTTCTTGCACGGGCCGACTCAGGTTGATCCTGCCGCTTTGCAGTTATTGTTACCTCACCCAGGTTAATAGTGTCAGACAATTTATATTTTTTCTGAATGGAATTTTTATTTTCTGCATACTTAATATATGTCCGTATGTTTTTTTTAATGATCTGATTCTCTCCAAGAGGTTTATTGTCACTTATAAACTGATTATTATTCTGAGTAAGTTTTGTCGGAATTAGACTTTCCTTGACTATTGCAGGAGAGTATTTGACAGAATCTAATAGCACCCAGCCTTTCAATTGTTCTTTCTCTCCAATTGCACTTACGATCAGTTTTGAATCACCGGTTAAGTCTACTCCTTCGAGATTAAATTTTCCTGAAGTGTCTGTTGGAACTGTTCTGATAAAAGGATTTCCACTCTTAAATATTGCAATGTTGACTTTGGAGTTAGGTAATGGAACATCAGCAAATTTTTTTCTTACTCTTCCTGAGATAGTAAACCCTGTTTCAGGAAGGTACTTCATTTTTTTATATTTCCATTTAAAATCGCGCCATCCCTGGGTAAGCAACAGCAGATCAAGATCTTTCAGCCGATCCGGATTTGACCGGTCAAAATAATATGACGGCTCTTCCACAGGTCCGCGCACATCCGATTCAAGAAGGAACCAGGACGAAATTGTTGAGGGATATTGTGAAGAATTATTTGCAGAAATATTTTTTGTTGCAGATAATGACAGGAATGCATTCTGGGGGATTCCGGAATTTCCCGATAAGGAAATTCTAACCGATACAGAATCGCGCTGGTTATATACCAGTTTATTTGTTTCAAGATTAATAGCGGCATCTTCATTATTCTGAATGTAGACAAGTCTTTCACAAAGGGGAATGCTATCAGGGCCTGAAAGGGTCACCATAAAAATTCCATCAGGGAGATCACTGACCGGGAGGATGAAAAAGTTATTAAGCGACATCATTCTGATATTAAATGTCTTAAAAGCTGTATTGTGAGAAGAAACCGTAAGTGACAGATCATGATCCAGAACCATGGGTAATGTCTCCTTATTTGTTTTAAAGGTTGCCACCAGTTCATTGTCATTGTTCACGGATAAGTTTAAAATAACTCCGGTTCCGAAACCCTTCGGGATTTCACTTTTAATCTCATCTCCGTTTATGTTTTTGATAACAGCATAATAATTCAATCCCTTAACAGGATTCAATGAGAACCTTCCCATACCTTTATGAGTGCTTTTAAATGTCGTAATCAGTTCTCCTGCAGATGAATAAATTTCCCCGGTGACATCACAACCGTTTCCAATGGCATTGACAGATTTAAAAGCAACAACGGAAGGCACATTTTCAACCAGCGAACCGCCTTCAGGGAAGAAGCTTATTTCCAGCTTATTTTTGATGTAATTTGTACTGTCGGTGAATGTTTTGGAGGCATCTGACGGATTAATAATTGTAATATTTTTATTGAAAAATAACTGATCGCCGAAGTTCCGCATATAGTTCGTATAGGCCCTTAGCCGGTACTGCCCAGATTGCAGTATTTCGGATAACCGGAAATCTCCGTTACCTAAACCGTCACTTAATCTTACTATCCTGCTGTCAATGATTTTTGAAAAGGGAGAAATCAATTCAACATGGAGGTTATTGCTAAAATTGGAAAGTAACCTGTCCGGTGCATCAACGAGGTAGGCTTTGAACCAGATATCGTCACCTGGGAAATAGCTGTCACGATCGGAATGCAAATATACTTTTTCAAAACCAAAATTGAAATCAGCTGAATTATCAGTCTGGCTGAATGAAAAACGAGAGATCAGAATAAGTAGCAGGAACAATATTGTTTTCTTCATGGAATGGGTTATTATTAACTAAATAGGCCGACGTCCAAAATCGAAAGCTGGAAGTACGGCTCCACCAAATCTGAGAGTGATTAAACACGAAATTCATTATAAATATCACTTTAAGTATTTTGTTGTCCGGTTTATTTCACCTCATATTCAGCCTTTCCTGTAACCGGAATTCCTTCTGTAGTAATACCCTCTACAATTACTTTAACATTGGAGGGATTATCCGCATTATAATAGTTCAGGAATATGTCTTTGTTATTTTCCACTTTAATGTTTGGCTCCCAGAACAAAGTGGTCCTTAGATCGGGCTTGTAATCGGATTCCAGGTTAGTATGATGTCTGGGTGAATAGAAAATACGTGGTTCGTCAAATCCTGAAAATTTGACATTTACAGAGTGAAAAACCGGGTTATTAACAATATCCTTATCATCCTTTAAAATAATTGATATTGCACCATCGGCATATCCATACTTTATAGTGGGCTTTCCAAAGCTATCCACACCTTCATACTCTACCACTGTTTGCAAAGCTGCCAGGGATGCCACATTCTCATCAACTACATCTATCCGTTCGACCCAACTTATTGGAAGGGCTCTAACTTCACTTTCCGGTACCGGAGTACCATCAATCATGTAAAGCGGATGTTTCATCCTATGGCCGAGCCTTTGTGGTCCTTTGAAAGGATTCAAATATTTAAGATCGATAAGGTGAAATGCGTTATTGTAAAGTGATTGTAAATCGGGCGTGATCACAAGTTCCCTGTCAGGTGTACCCCTGAGATATCTTCTGGCTTTAGCACGGGCTGACTCTGGTGCATCCTGCCTGATTGCAATTATATTTACTTCCCCCGGCTTAATTGTGTCGGATAATTTATACTTTTTCTGAATAGTGTTTCTGATTTCTGCATACTGAATAAANNGGAGAGTATTTCAGAGAATCCAGAAGCAACCAGCCCTTCAAATCGTCTTTTTCACCAGTAACACTGGCGACGACTTTAGCATTACCGGTCAGGTCAACTCCTTTAAGAGAAAACCTTCCTGAGGAATCGACCGGAACAAATCCTATCAATGGTTTTCCACTCTTGAATATTGCAATAGTGACCATCGAGCTTATTAAAGGTTTATCTGCAAATTTTTTCCTTACTCTGCCAGATATGGTAAAACCGTTTTCGGGAGGATAGATCATGGTTTTATACTTCCATTCAAAATCGCGCCAGCCCTGGGTAAGCAACAGNNCGAATGTCGGATTCAAGAAGAAACCATGATGAAATATTTGAAGGGAATGAGGAATAGTTTTCAGTAAAAATGTTTTCTGCTGCCGACAATGAAAGAAATGCATCCTGCGGGATACGTGAATTGACTCTCAGGGATATCTTAACCGATACAGAATCGCGCTGTTTATATATTGTTTTGTCAGTTTCAATCTTAACATTCGCTTCATCATTCTGTACAAAAACCAGCCTTTCACAAAGAGGAAGATTATTTACACCCGATAATGTCAGCATAACAATCCCTTCGGGAAGATCATCAGAAGGAATCTTAAGAAAG
>PLML01000122.1:0-29107 GCA_003141525.1 Bacteroidales bacterium | reverse complement strand
TGGAAACACTTAATACAACACCTGTTGAGAAACTTTTTGGAATTTCATACCTGGTTAAATCCCCGGTCTTGTTCTTAATTACGGCATAGTATCTTAATCCGGGAACCGTGGTAAGCGAAAATGTCCCCATCCCTTTACGAGCACTCTTAAATTCAGCGACTTTATCTCCTGCCGAGGAATAGATTTCTCCCGAAACATCATAACCATATCCATGATCATCTGCAGCTTTAAATGCNNTTTATTTCTATTATAATCAGTGCTGTCAGAAAATGCTTTACCGGCATCTGATGAGTTAATTATTGTAATGTCTTTATTGAAGAATAACTGGTCATCGAAGTTCCGCATATAGTTTGTGTAAGCTCTTATACGGTAACGGCCGGATTGCAGCTTTTCAGGTAAATGGAAGTCTCCATTCCCTAATCCCTTATTAAGTTTTATTATATGACTATCGATAATTTTTAAATCCGGGGAGATCAGTTCAACATGGAGATTGATGCTATTATCGGAAAGTGACCGATTTGAAGCATCGATAAGGTATGCTTTGAACCAGATATCATCACCAGGGTAGTAGCTGTCACGGTCGACGTGAAGGTATACTTTCTCAATAATCTTCAGAGAGTCGTCAATAGAAGAATATTGAGGAAAATTTTTTTTACCAAAAGATGGTGGAATGCATAATGCTGTCAGCGGGATAAGTAAAAGGTTAAAAATTCTCATATCAGGAAATAGTAAGTAGTAAGTGTTAATCTTTTGATCAACAAATATTGTGCCAGGATAGAAAGTCCTTGAGGCTCCTGGCTTATTTTAAAATTAAGATATTTTGTATATATTTCCTATATCATAAAATGCTATAAAATGAAGAGAATTCTATCTGTTTTTCAAATATGTTTTATCGCAAAGAGGATTGAGGGTGATTTCGTTCATTCCATTTCCACCTTTGCATAAAGATTACTTGCCGATAATTCAACTGCCTTTTTTAGGTTTTCAGTTGCTGACTTATTATCACCGAGACCCTTATATCCAAGACCTTTCAATAAATATGCATTTGACTGCCGTACATTTTCAGCTTCACGCTCCCCGAATTTTGCAAAAAAATCAATCTCAGAACCCTGATTTAAGCGCTTATTACCCTCTTCAATCAGAGAATTAAAACATTCTGAGGCTTTAACCTTATTTCCAAGTTTAAGATAACTCAGACCCTGGTAATATAGGATATACCCGGACTCTCTCACGGATTGCCCTGCAGATAATGTAAAATATGATTTTGCTTTATCTTTCTTACCCAAAGCTTCATAAGCGATCCCGACAAAATAATTGATCTGAGGAGTTCTGATGTCTTCTTCCTGGTGCAGAATCTTTGAATTATCGGAGGGCTCAACTGTGGCAAGAAATTGATCCAGGGCCATTTCATACTTTTTCTCTGTAAGATATTTTTTACCCAGCAACAAATGCGCGTCAACGGAGATATCTCTGACTCTGGAATTCCCTTCGCGGAAATGAAAATTACTTTTGGCTAAATACTCCACAGCTTTTTCAGACTGCCCGGTAAGATTCAGTACGATTATCTCACGGACAAAAGAGTCATCACGTTGCCTGACAATTTCGCTGGCAGACTCAAACAGTTTTGCCCTCTTATCGACTGGCGTGTTATTCATTTCATAGAGAGGATCTAATTCCGCGTAATAGACAGGATCATCCTTTTTAACTGCTAATGCTTTTTCATACGCATTAATTGCCCTTGCCAGATCATGAGAATACTGATAATAACCCCATCCGAGATTTCTCCAGCCGACTGATAATGACGGATCGTATTTAACTGCCATCTCCCAGTTTTCAATCGCCTTTCCTGGTTGTTTATCGTAGAGCAAATTTCCAAGGTAATAATATGGTCTTGCATCAATCGGATTATAATTGGAAGCCAGATTCAGAACTTTTTCAGTTTCAAGGCGGAAAGGAAATCCATAGTCGACAGACTGATCTGATGCCTCTTTGAAGAATTTTTCAGCCTCGGCTTTTTCCCCTTTCCTGTCCTGAAAATATCCAAGGTAATAGCTGATTTCCTGGTTTTTACCTTTGAAACGACGAAGTACATCTTCAGCTTCAGCAAACAAACCATCATTCATATAACCTGTAGCAAGTTCAAGATAGTTCTGATCAAAATCTCTCATTTTCTTATTCAGATCATGCAGAATATTTTCGGTTTTTTGTGGATTATCTGAATTTTTTGCAAGGAGATAATTCTCGTTGCCAGCCCTGAAATCAAGAGGATCACCTTTAATGATTACTGAAATTGTAGCCTTAGCACCTTCAAAATCACCCAGATTTCGCTGGATTGAAGCTTTCAGATTTATGGCACTGTTATTACATGCATTTGTTTTAAGTGATTCATTTATCTGTCCCAAAGCTTTCTGAAAATCACCATTAAGGCATGATATTCTGGAAAGTTCCATATAAGCTGCTGAGTGATAAGCATAATCCCATGTTGCCAAGTAAAGTGTGTCGATGGCTTCATCGTAAAGTCCGAGCGCTTTCAGAGTCAGACCCTGCAGGTAAAGTGCCTCACACGTTGATGGCCTGGTATAATCTTTTGTAAGTCTTTTTATTGCCTTGCTGAAATAGCCTCTTGCAACAGTGTATTCACCGTTTCTCAGATGCACATTACCAACCGCGATATTCGTTCTAATATCAGAGGGATCACGTTTTAACGCCTCTTCAAAGTAATCTATTGCATTAAGCGTAGGATTGTAAAATTGCTGGATACGGCTCCCTGTCAGATATAATTCTTCAACAGTCGGAATATCTTTTGGAAGAGCAGGCCTTTTAACTGTTTCGGGCAACTTATCAATTTTTTTGATTTCAACAGGCTGGTAAGCCACAAGTACTTCATTGTTTTCCGAATTAATCAGCTCTGTAGATAGATCAGTTATATTAAATGGCACGCTGATATTAATTGTTCCGGTAAAAGGTTTTTCAGGAGAGATCTCCATAATCTTTTCAAAAACGACTTCACCATTTCTTTTCAGAAGGATCTTTGCTTTGGTTACTTTTTGTGTTGAATAATAACCGAGAAAGACACTTTTCCCCTCTCTTTTCTCAAGGTTTACAGCGCCATTAAGGTTGGCATATTTAAATCCCTGTATATCTCTTACCGGATACCAGTATTGCCTGAATGTTTTTACTTCATAAGGTCTTATCCAGCTGTAATCAGGCTGATTATCAGAAAATGCACCTGTCATTATTTCTACATATGGTCCGGAATCATCTGTTAACCTGGCTTCAGTTGCCTGTCCTGCGGCACCTGATCCCCATTCCCACAGTTTTGCACCTTTCACTATATTATGATCCCCGATATGTACTGTACCAGTCTCTTTTCCATGATCATACCCACCCATAAAATCTTCTTTCAAATCGTATGCGAAGAAGGAATTCTGACTTATTGAATTTTTCCACCAGCTGATATCAACCCCTTTTGTAAAGTCTACGCCGTTATAAACCTCAGTTGATACAGGCCAGCGGGTAAAGCTGTTTTTGGCATGATATGTTGCAACCTGAACGCTTGGCGGGAATATCACCTGGTAATCCTTATTGGTGTGAGCAGCCACGTTTGCCCAGTATAAAAAGGTATTTGTATAAGGAGTGGAGTTAATAATCTTTACGTCTGCTGAGAAATAGGATTTACCCGGGTAGGCAGTGATTCCGATTGTCCATCTCATCCTTTGACGGGGTTCAGTCTCGCCTATCCATATTGTTTTGCTCCCATCTTCATTCTCAGCAAGTTCATAATCTACCGGCAGAAAAGTTGATGCCCTGTGGTGATGAATGACACACCATTCGATTCCGCCTGAAACCCAGGCACCCAGCATACCTATATTGGACGGTTTAACAACACCATTTTTATAAATGAAGCTATATCCGTTGGTTTTGTCCGCGCCGTAGTAAAGTTTTCCGCCGATCTCAGGTGTAACACATAGTTTAATATATTCATTTTCCAGAATCAAAGCCTTATATTTCTGATCCGCTTTATCGTTGGCTATCACATCATTCATAGCGTAAGGATAAATGAATTTTGAGGCTCCCTGGTAGGATTCACCCTTGAAGAACATAGGGTTTTTGTCAGGCGGATTCACTTTATAAGTCGGAATTATCCATTCCTGTTCGGAAATCCTGACCTGCGCAGTTAAACATGAAGTGCTCAGGAGGAAGGCTGTTAATAAAGCCACAAGATGGTTTGACAGTTTAAAAGTTTTTAAATTCATAGCTTAAAGATTTTATCTAAAATTATGAAAAGAACAGAATTGAGGTGCATTGTTTTTCAAATTTTACCAGGTCATGAACAAATTCGCGGTTTAGCAGTTATAGTATAAGTATTTTAAACTATTAACAGATATGAAAATTGGAATTATCGGAACAGGAATTGTCGGTAAGACTATTGCTTCCAAACTGGTTGAATTGAATAATGATGTCATGATGGGAACACGTAATGTGTCTGATAAACTGGCAAGTAAAGCGCCAGACACACATGGCAATCCACCGTTCAGCGAGTGGCTAAAAATAAACAGTAAGGTTAAGCTGGGGTCTTTTGCCGAAGCAGCCACTTTCGGGGAGATTGCAATTAACGCTACAAATGGAAGTAACTCTGTGACAGCGTTGATACTTGCAGGAACAAAAAATCTTTCAGGTAAAATACTTATTGACATTGCAAATCCTCTTGATTTTAGCAATGGAATGCCCCCGAGTTTACTTCCTGGACTGCATAATACTAATTCTCTCGGAGAAGAGATCCAGAAAACGTTCCCTGCGACGATGGTAGTAAAGACCTTGAATACAATGTGGTCCGGTTTGATGATCAATCCTAAGATGGTCGGAAAAGGAGATCATGTTAATTTCATCTGTGGAAATGATGAAGCAGCCAAGACTAAAGTTAAAGATATTTTGAACCAATTCGGATGGCCGGCTAAAAATATAATTGATCTGGGAGATATTACCGGCGCAAGAGCAACAGAATCGATGCTTCCAATTTGGTTAAGGGTAATGGGGGTGACAAAAAGCGGTGTCTTTAATTTCAATCTGGTTCATTAATATTTGTCACAAGTTATAAGGTTTTTTTTCACAATTAATCCAAAACAGAAAAGCCTCATTTCTGAGGCTTTTCAATTAATTTTCATGCAAACACAGGAATTTACTTGCCCATGTTATAATAAAACCTTTCATGTACGATCTGGTCGCCTTTCCATTTCTGAACGGCTACCTCTTCCATCACGTTCCGCTTTCCATCTTTTAAAGTTACATCCATCCATGATTCAACCATGGTAGTTGCCTCCTTTTCATTAGATGTGAAAGCTCTGACACCTGATCCATGAACCTCCTTGATCATACCCATGAATTCAACCTGAAATTTCCTGTTCGCATCTTTTCCCTTTCGGGTTTCACCAGTCGCTTCTACCATTTCTACATCTTTATGATAATACTTCTCAAATGCTTCAAGCAATTTTCCCTGTGCCAACATATCATATATGTCTTTGGCTTTGTCGTAGTAGCTCATAATATTATTTTTATAGTTAATATTTATTACAAAACAATTTAATGAGGAGAAAGTTTAGAGAAAACTAAATCAACAACCCTTTACTCTTTCTTATCTTCTTTCTTTATCTTGCTTTCCGGCATTGCCCAGCCATAATAAGGCGTCAATAATCAATTTATCCTGAATTTTATTACCAAATGTATGGGAGAGTTCCTTATCGGTTTTGTTCTCATAGTCGATGTCGTTATGGCCCATATTTACATACAACATTTTATAGTTTTTATTGGTCCACACAACGGGATAATACCCGCTGTGCCATATCTCGTAAAGTTTTGGACCTGTTCCAAGCGGAAAACTTGTTGAGTCTATTGATATAAGTATTTTAATATCAGGGTTATTCCTTAAATCATTTTTCCAGCTATACCATTCATTTGGAGCAGATAAGAAAGTTTCAGGAAGATTCTTTGTTGCCGGATGATTCCTGTTTTCTACACGTAAAACTGCTGCTGTTGGTCGCCATGTGTTCCCTTTATATTCTCCCGAGCCAAGAAACTGATTATGATACCAGTCCCAGTTCTGTGGAATTGCCGAGGGTGTCAGGGCAAATCCGGCAAAATGAAATCCTATCCAGGCGCCGCCATTTTCCATATATTCTCTGAATGCGACCCTCTGTGCCGAAGAATCGGGTCTGGTATCCAGAAAAATTACTACCTGATAATTAGCCAGGAACCTGGTATTCATATTATTCCAGTTATTTGTCGAATCATAGATGAAGTTGTAACCGGATGCCATTTTAGTAAACCATTTGTTCGCCTCATGAACGAAACTTATATGCCCCCTGTCGTTTTTAGCTGTGTAAAAAGCAATTGCTTTAAATTTTGGGGTCTCCTTCTTTTCTATCCCTGAATAAACCAGAGAAAGGCATAAAAGAGAAAATACAATTGTCCGAAATCCTGTCATTTTGATTTTATTTAATTTTAACATTTTGTCAGGTATCTGAAATATTGAAATTTGGCAATAAAATTTGTTATCTAATAGGACCAGTAGGATGGACCACACTCAATATAATGTACTGGTATATCTTTTATAAAAGTCTCTAACCATTCAGCACAAAAACTCATTCCGGCTTCTTCAGAATTTATATGGCCAAGAAAAATAATGGCCTTTTTTCTGCCCTGTTCAACAGCATCGCGCATGTACTCATATGACATAATTGAAAAGATTACTGATAAAGCTTTCATAAAAAGGTTTGATTAAATTGTTTTGACCAGATGTAAAAATAGGATAAAAACCAGAAAGTCCAATTTCCGACTTTTCACTGTTACGCCTTTACGTCTTTATGTCTTTACGCCGTTATGCCATTTACTAATCCAATAACTTCTTCCCCAAATTTCTTTTTCACTTTTCATTTGATTCTTCGTCAGACTTTCTATATTTACGTTTTCCCTTCCGAATAGGTACATTTTTAATGATATATGACTATATAGTAATTGGATCGGGATTTGGTGGCAGCGTTGCCAGCCTTCGCCTGGTCGAAAAGGGTTACAAGGTGCTTCTTCTGGAGCAGGGGAAACGGTTTAACCCGGAAGATTTCCCCAAAACAAATTGGAATATTCCAAAATACCTCTGGATTCCGGCTCTAAGATGCTTTGGTTTTCAGAAACTTTCATTTTATTCTACTGCAAGTATTTTAAGCGGAACAGGAGTAGGAGGAGGAAGCCTCGTTTATGCCAATACATTATATATTCCGCCTGATGAGTTTTTCAATAACCTGTCCTGGAATAAATTCGGCAACTGGAAAAAAATACTTGAGCCATTTTTTGACAGGGCATCTTTCATGCTTGGAAGGAAAAAATATTCGAAGCTGAATGCCGAAGATAAGTTTCTTGAGGAAGTTTCAAAAAATATGAATGCTCATAATACATTTGAAACTGTTCATGTAGGAGTAAATATCGATGGAACGGAAAAGGAGACAGATCCATATTTTAATGGTTTAGGTCCGCTACGCAAAGGATGCATTGAATGTGCAGGATGCATGGTAGGATGCAGGGAAAATGCTAAAAACACTCTTGACAGGAACTATTTATGGTTTGCAGAAAAAATGGGATTAGAGGTCCTTCCTGAAACGAAAGCGGAAAAAATATTCTATCAGGATAGTTTGTATCACATTGAATCAAAATGCGTCACCTCTTTTTTCAAAGGAAGAAGGAATGTTTTCAGAGCCAAAGGAATTATAGTAGCTGCCGGGGCATTAGGAACTTTGGAACTCCTGCTTAAACAGAAGTACAAGTATGCTACTCTGCCATCTTTATCTGATACACTTGGATACGCATTAAGAACCAATGCTGAAACTCTTTGTGCTGTTTCCGGCGGCTTTGAAAAACTTAACAATGGTCTGGCTATTACATCAGTCTTCAGCCCTGATCCCTTTACACATGTTGAGATCGTAAAATATCCTGATAATTCTAATGCCATGAAATGGTTTTTCGGGCTTTCGGTTGCAGGGGCTCGTACATCAGCCGGGAGGACACTGAAATTGTTTTTGAAGACTATAACCAGTCCCTGGTTGTTCCTTAAAACAGCTTTTAATTTTAGCTGGTCGACCAGGACAGTTATATTTCTTGTTATGCAGACGACAGATAATGCAATGAAAATGGTATGGAAAAACGGAATTTTCGGTGGCAAAATGAAGATAGATAACAGCGGCAACAAGAAAGTACCCGCTTTTATATCTGTCGGACAGGAGGTAATGGAGCGCTATGCAAGAAAGGTGTCCGGAATATCTCAGAATATATTGCTGGAGGTGTTTTTCAACAGGCCTACAACCGCACATATTCTTGGAGGATGTCCTATGTCAGATAATATCGAAACGGGTGTTGTGAATAATAACCTGAAAGTCCATGGATATCCCGATTTTTATATTACCGACGGCTCCGTAATACAGGGTAATATTGGTGTAAATCCCAGTCTGACTATCACGGCTATAGCTGAATATTGCATGAGTCGGATCCCTTCATTGGGAGATTCACCAGATAAGGATATTTCTAAACAATTAAAACTACTTGAAGAGGAATGGAAAAAGACGAAATAGGGCTTATAATTGATGCACAGCGAAAATTTTTTGCCACAGGCAAAACATTTGATATAAAATACAGGATTGAAAATCTGAAAAAGCTGCGTTCTCTTATTGTGTTGCATGAACAGGATATTGTTGATGCTTTATGGAAAGATTTTCATAAACCTGAATTTGAGGTGATTGGTACGGAATCGAGGCTTGTAATAAAAGAACTTAACCTTGTCATTCGCAAGTTGAGAAGCTGGTCAAGGTCAAGAAGAGTACATACTCCTATAGTGCATTTTCTTTCCCATAGTTTTGTTGCTCCGCAACCATATGGCCAGATTCTGATACTTTCACCCTGGAATTTTCCTTTTCTGCTTGCTTTTATGCCATTAGTAGGGGCAATTGCTGCCGGCAACTGTGTAATACTAAAGGTTTCCCGGCAGGCACCCAATATTATTACTGTAATGGAAAAGATACTCAGCCATTTTCCTCAGGAGCTTGTTACAATGACAAATGGTGATCATAGCATAAGTGAGTACCTTCTTGAGCAGAAGTTTGATTACATCTTTTTCACGGGAAGTTGCAGGGTGGGTAAATATGTGATGCAAAAAGCAGCTGAGAATCTCACTCCGGTATCTCTTGAACTTGGAGGAAAAAATCCATGCGTGGTGGCAGCTGATGCCAGGCTTGATTTCGCTGCAAAAAGGATTGCCTGGGGAAAATTCCTGAATGGCGGACAAACATGTGTCAGTCCAGATTATGTAATAATTGACAAAAAGGTAAAGGACCGGTTCCTCGAGCTAATTTGCAGGGAGATTAAATCATTTTACGGTGACAATCCGGAGAAGAGCGATGATTTTGCCAGAGTTATCAGTTCTGAGAATGTTCTTAGACTTTCCGGGCTCATGAAGAGTGGTCAGATTGTAACAGGTGGCACTACAGATGCAGGAACCAGGTATGTTGCTCCAACAATAATAAAGGATGTTAAACCAGGTGATCCAATAATGCAGGAAGAAGTATTCGGGCCGGTTCTCCCGGTAATTGACTTTAATGAATTCGAAGAGGTCTACAGCATTTTGGCACAAAACCCAAAGCCTCTTTCTACCTATATTTTTACACGGAATAATAAGCTTATCCGTGAGTTTATGAGAAGAACCCGTTCAGGGAATGCAGCTGTTAACGAGACTGTCCTGCAGATTGCTTCTCCTTATCTGCCGTATGGTGGTGTCGGAAGCAGCGGAATGGGCAGATATCATGGAAAATCTTCATTTGATACTTTTTCGAACCTGCGTTCGGTACTGGTAAAATCGAATCTGTTTGATATCCCCGTCCGTTATCCTCCTTATTCAAGATTAAAGGCAAGAATTGTCAGTTTGCTATTAAGGTAATGATTTTTAGACTATAAACTCATTAACGCACTGAATTATAACCGCCAGGTACTCCTTTTTTGGAAAGAACTATCTGCCATACCTGATTGCGTCTTCTTGATCTGAATGAACCCGCGGAAGAAAGGAGAAAATACTTCCACATCCGGTAGAAGCGTTCAGAATATTGATTTTTTATTTTCTCCCAATTATTATCAAAGTTGTGATACCAGGCCATAAGTGTCTTATCGTAATCCTGACCAAAGGAGTGCAAGTCTTCCATCAAGAAATGATTTTCAATTGCTTTCCCTATCTGAGCGACAGAGGGTAGGACTCCGTTTGGAAAAATATATTTTTCAGACCATAGATCAAGAGTATCCTCAGATATATTTGTTCCGATAGTGTGAAGAAGAAATAGTCCATCATCTCTCAGGCATTTATCGGCAATTTTGAAGAAAGTTTTGTAATTTTTATAACCTACATGCTCAAACATTCCGACACTGACAATCCTGTCATATTTTTCATTAAGATCTCGATAATCCATAAGTCGGACGTCAACAGGCAAACCTTCACATAATTTTTTTCCTAACTCTACCTGTTCTTTTGAGACCGTAATTCCTGAAACCTCCACATTATAATTCTCCGAGGCATATTTTCCGAAAGAGCTCCAGCCGCACCCAATATCGAGAACGCGCATTCCCGGTTTCAGATAAATCTTCCGACAGATTAATTCAAGTTTGTTCTCCTGGGCCTCATCTAAATTCTGTGCATTTTTCCAGTATCCGCAACTATAAACCATCCGTTTATCCAGCATACTTTGAAAGAGATCATTGCCCAGATCATAATGCTTTTCTCCGACTATGAATGCTCTCCCCCTGGTTTGAAGGTTAAAAAGTCGCACTGATAAAAGTCTGAAGAGAATTGACAATTTCAGCCTGATTTTCTCATTGAGCTGAGCTTTCAATATCTTACAGATAAATTCATCGATTTTTTCAGCATCCCACCAGCAGTCCATATAGGATTCACCCACACCCAATTCACCTTGAGTGATTGCTCTCCTGTAAAACTCATCATTGTGTACGCTTATATCCCAGGGATTATTCCCGTTAATCTTAACCCCGGCAAGTGCTAAGATATCTTCTGCAATTGTTTTAAACTTGTTCTCCATAACGTTTATCAGATTTGATGTCAGATAAAATGGTCAGGAAGAAATTATTCTTTCAGAGTTGAATGAGATTATATATCTGCTATTATTAAATAAAAAACAGAAACGGTTTTAATTTTGTTCAATACTAAACCAAAGTTAATATGTAATTCAGAATTTGTCAACTATTTTTTAATGTATTGCAGTCTTGCGGTCTTGCAGTCTCGGTAAATTCGTTTATTTTTGATAGATAATTGAAACAGCTGCAGGTTGAACCAGGAAAAAGCTATTATCGGATTCATCGGCTCAGGAGGTATAGCACGCTCTCATGCATATTCACTCAATTCATTGCGGTATTTTTATGATGATATTCCGGAAATTGAACTTTATGCAGTTTGTTCAGCCACCAAAGAGAGCCGGACAACATTTTCCAAACGATTTGGATTCATAAAACCATATGATTTAGAGGAGTTTGTTGGGGACAATAAAATAAACACTGTCTTTATCCTTGGTCCAAATAATGTACATTATGAACACCTCAAGGTGGCATTTGGAATGAGTGGTTTGAAACGAATATATCTTGAAAAGCCTGTGTGTTCAAATCCCGAGGAAGAGGAAGCAATTTCTGCTCTGATTCAAATACGTTCCGATATAAAAATTCAGGTTGGTTTTCAGTTCCTCTTTTCAGCAACGGTCAGGGATATGCTCGTTCTCTGGAAATCAGGGAAGCTTGGTAAACCGCTACATTTCGATCTGAAATACTGGCACAGCGATTATCTCAGAAAGGAATACCGTGACAGGCGACAATCGCGGTTGACACCGGCGCCCGACGGTGGTGCCATGGCCGATCTTGGTTCACATTCTTTAAGTCTGTTAATTGCGTTTCTGGGTAACAGGCTGAGGATAACCGGCGCTTTGCAGGGCGGTCATTTTGGAGATGTCAGGGAAGATTCTGATCTTTTCAGCCTTATTAATATTTATGATGATGCCACTGGAGCTGTAGGATCGCTTTCGGCGAGTCGCATCACCTCAGGGACAGGTGATTATTTCTCTGTTGAACTTCATGCTCAGGAAGGCGCAATAAAATACTCAACAAATTCACCAGACTATTTCGAGTTTTATACAGAGGAGTCTGGTATCTGGAACAGACAAATGGTCGGAAGTGACTTCAAACCTTTCAGCAGTTTCCCTTCGGCACATGTTCCCCCTGGATGGCTGCGGTCAATGATCCATGCTCATTATGTTTTCCTTAAAGGTAACGATCATAATGAGTTTGTACCTGATATTGAACATGGACTTACAGTTCAGAGACTGGTAACACATACAGCAGAACATCTGAAAATTTTCAGGAAATCAATAAAAAGCGGTTGATGGCTGGTTGCTTGCCCCGTGAAATAAGGCTTAAGCGTGGGCTTTGCGCTATTTCACGGGGCGGGTTGCTGGTTGCTGGTTGCTTGTTGATCTCTAATTCGTAAAACGTAATTAAAAAATATCGAGCTTTTTTTTGTGCTCTTCAACATTGTTGTAAAAAACCATAGTAAAGAAATCATTTGCACCTGTAAGCAGATAAATTTCTGTACCAGACTCCCTTGCACATGAATTTTCAACTACCCCCATAAGTTTGCATTCTTTAAACTGACCGGTTATTTGCTGTCCAGGATTCTTTCCAACTAACAATATATTCTGAATCTTTTTTAACCGGGGCAGCCAGTAGATATAATCCGTGTTATAAGAGTATGCCTCCGGCATTTTTGTCCGGTTGAAGTAATTTAGCGCACCTGCCTGGCCATAATTATAACAAATTACCAGTGTATTTTCACGCTCATTTGCAGGGATCATATTATAGACTGCAAGTGATTTATCTGCCATCTCACGCCAGCCAAGCATATCCGCAAAATCCTGTGGAAGATTATGGTTTTTCCCATCCTCCCAGCGAAGCAATCCCAGCTTCTCAAAAGTTTTTGCGTTCTGTATGATCTCAGACGGGGAATATATAGGATATACTACTTTAAGAGTAATTAGAAACACTATAAGATTAAAACATAGTATCAAAGGAAGAACTATCAATCTCCATTTTTTTGACAGAATGCTATCGATATAAACGCTTCCAAAAGCAATTATAACAGGGTATATCCCTACCGCATAATAGTCTTTCGCCTTCATATAAGCGAAAAGCGCAATTACTGCCACAAAACAAATCCCTATAAATCTGTAAGCTCTGAAAGGCTTGAAAAAGAAAAATGCCACAAGGGCACCTGCAGTCAGAGGTAATGAGCCGAAAAAGAACAAAACCTGGCTTATCAGAAAACCGGTTGATGAGTTATTATCAAGCTGATTGTGCTTTAGTACTTTCATATGCTGAAAGACCGGAAAGTGATTTACTATCTGCCAGATAATATTGGGAAATAATAA
This sequence comes from Bacteroidales bacterium, assembly GCA_003141525.1. Taxonomy (GTDB): domain Bacteria; phylum Bacteroidota; class Bacteroidia; order Bacteroidales; family VadinHA17; genus LD21. The sequence goes on along the minus strand of PLML01000122.1, from coordinate 15,605 downwards.
TATTAAGCTGATTATCAGAGCTTTCCAAAAATTTGGATTGGTAAATATCTTTCTCTGATAGGTAAGCAACAAGCCAATAACCAATCCGGCCAGCAAAAACAAAAGATTATATTTATTGTAAAAACCAACCGCAACAATAACCGATAATAACCACAACCATTCAGGCTTTTCAGATTGAATGAATTTAATCAGCAGGTAGAAGATAATTGTCCAGGTTAAAATATCAAATGAATTAGGCTGGTACAGCATATTGATTCTCATTAGTGCTGAGAAAACCAGAGCACTTGATGCTATGATCTTTGATAATAAACTGCCACCGACTGACTCAACAATTAACCATGTGAAGACTATCGTCAGGATACCAAAAAATGCAGGGAAAAATCGTATCCAGAACATGCTTCCTCCGAGCAGCCATACTATTTTAGAAATAAATGCCATAAAAGGCGGTACAGAAATGTATCCAAATGCCAGGTGATCCGCCTGGTTTAAATAGAGAAACTCATCCCTGTGAAGCTCATAAACAGGATTGACAAGTATATATTGCAGAACAAGTTTTATCCCGATCAGAAGTAAAAGAATCCAATACTGGTCGATAAATTTTTTGAATTTAATTGCCATTTGATTTTTTATTTTGAAAGGTAAGTAGTTTTTATTTAAATTTAAAATTCTGATATCCCGGTTTAATTGTATATTGTATTCAAAGAAAATAAATTTTTAACTTTGATCCTGAACAACTAATACCTTATGAAATGATATCAAAGATTTTGTATTGGATTCCACGGATTTTGGCTATAATTTCTATTCTTTTTATGACAATGTTTTCGTTTGATGTATTTGGAGGAAATGACTCTTTTGGTATGAAGATGCTGGGTTTCCTCATCCATAATATTCCTGTTTTGGTATTAATTGCTATTCTGATTATTGCATGGAAGTGGGAACTTGCAGGCGGAGCTCTTTTTGTACTGGCTTCGATATCCGGGACTGTTTTCTTTCATTCTTTTTCAGGAAACCCGGGTTCACTTATAGTTATTGCTCCGTTTTTACTTATCGGGATATTATTTATCCTTCACGCGGTTTTCTTTGGAGTGAGTCCTGTAAAGAAAAATATTTGAGTTTTGCCTGACCGTCGGATAAAAATTCTTACAGATATCTAAGAAGTTGTTTCTCTTTGTGTTCAGATTTAAACCTGTCATACCATTTGCACACAGGATAAAGAAGGACAATAACGCTTAACCAGATTAAATAAATCGCGGGCAGTTGTACTCCACCACCTGTTTCAGGCCGGCCATTCTTAAAGACACCAAAAACCATGTCCTTGACGCCAAACCCCTGTAAATACAACATTGCAAACATAAGAGAATGAATTATAAAAAGATGGAGGATAAAATATAACAGCGGCACTCTTCCATAAACCGATAGTATTTCGGTAAACCTGTTCTTTAGCTTCTCTGAAATGAACAGCAACAAAAACATTATTCCAAGGAACAATAATGTAAAGAGGAGTGAAGGGGGATATTTTGTTGTATTTATAAATGAAAGAAATGTAAAAAGAGCCGACTTTTGCCTCGACCATACAGAAGGATCTCCATAAATATTTATAAACCTGATAATGATGAATAGCAGTAATGCTGAAAGTCCGATCTTAAGAAATATTTTATTTCTTTTTTCGGAAGGAAGTTCAAAAAATTCGCCGCAAGCAAATCCTGCCATCATAATGCCAAGCCATGGTACAAGAGGATATGCTGTGAAAAATGAAAAGCCAGTAGTTGTACTCATCATAAAAGGGCGCAATAATACTGAAAAAAAGAAAATTGCAACCGGGTTTGACGGAATATGAATGCCCTGTAAAAGATTATGGCCGAAGATAATCAGCAGTCCGATAAGACCAATAATTCTGGATGGCAATTTTAAAAGGAATGAAAGAACGATAAAACTCAGTCCGATAGCTGATATAACTTCCATTATCATCAACCGAAAATGTATATCGTACCAGAGAGCGAAGTTTATGAAAGTAAATTCCAGGATGACCAGCCAGATTCCCCTTTTCAGCAGGAAGGCTCTGCTTACAGAAATATTATTACTCCTTTTAAATGAAATGTAAGCAGAAACACCAGATAAAAAGACAAAAGTAGGTGCACACAGATGTGTGACCCATCTGGTCATAAATAATAAAGTTGTAGTGGTTTGCAGGTTTGTCGGACTCTGACTTATTGAAGTTGAATGCATAAAATCCCGTACATGGTCCAGCGCCATGATTACCATTACAAGGCCCCTTGTTACATCAATACTGTTTATTCGCTTCATCTATCACAGCATCTGAAGTTTGCTCAAAATTTTGTCACTTGTTGCACTTCGTGTTTCTCTTTTTTTACACCAATTGAAATCTGGATCAAGATTAAAAGGTCATCGTTCGAGAAAACCATTGATTATTTTTTTAGAAGATCTTCAATAATACTGATTGAATCTGAAATGCATTTTTCACAGACTATTTCAAACAGATTATTATCTTTTGCATATCGATGTCCTTCTTCTGTTTTTAAATCACATTTTATCAATTCAATGCAATCGGTGCTACCGTTGATCTCTTTAAATTTTTTGCTGAATTTCTGTATCATCGCATAGGTTTTTTCTTTTCTCTCCTGGTTATTTGCAAACTTTTTACAGTTATAAATTCCAAGTACCATGAATGATCCGGTAACGGCACCACATGTTTCCTGTAATCTACCCATTCCTCCTCCGAATCCGCATGAAATACTTAATGCAAGCTTTTTGTCAAAATTCATTTCCTCTGAATAAGCAGTTAATACAGCCTGTGCGCAGTTCAGTCCCGATTTGAATGAACTGATTGCTTTATCTTTAATGTGTTTATTCATTTAATTTTTTGCTTTAAATATAGTTATTCATACTTTGCGAAAACTTTGCGCACTTTGCGGTTAATGGTTCTTTATTGAGGTTAGTTCATAATCTTTCAATCGGACAAATATATATCCCATCTGTCTTAATTCAGGGACAATTTTCTCCATAGCTGCTCTTGTATTCCATTCGGGGTGATTAAAATGCATAATGACAATAGCTCCAGGCACTACATTTTTGATGACATTTTCTTTAATCACCGACTCCTGAGTAAATGCTATTCCGTCACCCGAAAGAACCTGATAACCTACAACAGTAATGCCTAATCTGGCTGCCATACTGGCGCAGGCTTCATCCATATAAGCTGTTGCTGACCGGTAAAAGCGGGGACGATGATTTGTGATAGCTTCTATTTTACGCGCATTTGCTTCAATTTCATCAAATGCTTCACCGACATTTGAAGTACCCTTAATGCCATACACACTTTTTCCATCTATTGAACAGGGTCTATGGTTCAGACCATGGTTCTCAATTTCAAACAATGTATCACGGGAAAGATTTATAAAAACTGCAAATTGTGAATCGATCCACTTCCCGGAGACAAATAATGTTGCCGGAATCTTTTCTTTATGCAGATAATCTATTAATTCTTTATCGTATCTATTTCCATTTTTACCACCACAGGCATCAAATGTAAAGGCTACTATTTTTTTTTGCGTAAGTATTTTTTCATTGACTCCCGCAACAAATTCTCCCCAACGTCCAGCAGGCGTGTATGCAAATTCTGAAACAATCTTTGACTTTAATTCTGAATATGATCTATCATTATTCAGCTTTTTCAGAAATGTGGCATTCGTGAACTCTTTTGCATCCTGGGGAAAAACAGGTCTGACAAAACTCAAAATCAATAAAAAGATGAAGATGATTCGCATATGAGTATTTGTTAAAATGCTTTTGAGTCTGAAGTAAACCGATCAAAACTATGGCTTACGAAATGTAAGAACATACAGATCACCATCGCAGATCTCTTTATATTCGATTTTGTCATTTTTGAAAATAGTTACCATATTTCATGATTTTTTACTTATTTTTTACGAATTCGATCAATTCAACTGGAGCCCCGTTATGTTCAATCATTGCAACCCTTACGCCGTCAGACGGGGAGTTGGGTTCTGTTATTATTTTAAAATTACGGGATGATAGTTCATGATCCAGATCAGCAACCTCAAATGCCAGATGAGGGACAGTCTGAATTAATTTATTAACCGGGCTTCCCTCTTCATACCGCATCCACTCAATTCCAAACGGACTGCTGCTGAATCCGGAGACATAAAGTCCGAATCGCGGTAGATATACTTCATCAGGCATAACCTTATTTGTAGGTATCCCCAGGTGATGATATTTCCATCCCCATTTATCTGTTGATTCGGGTAATTCATTGTCAAGTCTTACATTTAGCATATGTTGTCGTTTATAAATTCCAGGCAGAAAGAAATTCAAAACAAGAGGCAATAAAGAACAATGGGACTACTAGTATGTATACCCCTCCCAAATCAATTAAACTCGTTTTTTGAATTTTATATTTCCATATTGTGACATTATTATTCCAATAAAACATGAAAGGCAATAGGTTATAAAAATTGATAATACATAAATTTTACAATGTATTACGGCTGTGCAGACCAGATTAATTATTTTTCTCATTGTTCTGTGCCAGGTAAAATTGCTATCAGATATTTTTCATACGAAGTTATAGATTTTAGCTTAGGGTGACACTTTTACACTTAGCATTTACATTTTTATGAACTAATTCAATTTCTTTGGATAAAAACTGTGAAAAAAAGAGGCTTTTCTTTCAATGAGTCTTCTGGTTGATTTGTCGGGTTATTGAAAAAAGTCGGTTTCAATAATTACTTTGTTTTTTTGAATCCCCGCGAGCGCATTCTCCGTTGCTTGCTGCGNNGCTGCGAAGAGCTTCAATTGTTCGTCTTGTGGTAATGAGCTCAATTTTACCATTATAAAGATTTAAACTATTCTTTAACAAATTTAGATAGTAATTTACTTTCGGAATTCTCAGGATTTAAGTTAATTTGCAGCCAGATCCGGCCCGTAGCTCAGCTGGCAGAGCACGTGACTCTTAATCATGGGGTCGAGGGTTCGATTCCCTCCGGGCCGACAATTTAAATATCCAGTTATATAATTATTAGATTATTGGGGTTTTTGTTTCCCCGCATCTGTTCCACAATGCTAGAAACTGATCTATTTTTAACCAAAACAAAACCGAAATCAGATTGTTATAAAGGTGAAAAAGTATATTATTCGTCAAATAAATCATTAATTTAATGCTACTTTAACATACTTTTGGCGTCTTATTTGTATAAGATTGATTAATTTTAGTGTTGAATTAGGAAAGAGAGAGTAATTTTTGAATCATGCTTTTAAAGGAATTTCAATATTATCGTGACCATCAGGAGGAACTAATTAAGATCTACAATGGTAAAATTATCGTTATCATTGGTGAGGTAGTTGTAGGGGAATATACTAACAAGCAAAAGCCACAAAGCGCAATCAGAGAAGGCGCAAAAGAAAATAAATAGTTGATCTTTAAATAAAAACCCCCGGATTTCTCCAGGGGTCTTCGCTGCGGGCTGGCTTCGTGAACCGTCCCGTATCTGATATAAGCAAACCAAATTTAAATAGGTGCGGGGCAGATTTGTTCCATTTTAATGCCGACACTATCTGCCCAATATTCTGTAGCCAAGTGATATCTGAAAAGACTTATTTTTCCAGGTTTCATTATACTGTGCCCCTGTAGTTGCAGTATTTAATCCTAAAACATACCTTATTGTCAGGTTAACTTTGAAAGGGAGATTTGCTTCAACACCGAAGGCAAGGCCAAGATCAAACTTGTAATAATAATCCATTACATTAGTTTTTTGATTATTCCCAAAATCTTTCTGCGTAGCGCTTACAAGGTAGCTAAGTTGAGGACCGGCATGAATATTAATCTGTGCGACAGGCTGATATTTTATCAATATCGGCAAATCGATATAGGTCAGATTATATTTGGCATCATAATACTGATTCTTCCAACGGGATCCTTTACCGGACACCATTAACTCAGGCTGGATGGCCAGGAAATCCAGTAGAAAATAATTACAGTAAGCACCAGCATTAATCCCGATGATACTTTTAAAATCAACACTATTAGCTGTACTGTTGGTGTACTGGCTAGCATAATTAAGCCCGGCTTTGACACCTGCACCTAATTTTGGTTGGGGCTTTTTGAAATGTCTGGATTGTGAATTTGCAGATGGGCATAATTCTGGCTGGGGCTTATTGAATTGTCTGGATTGTGCATTTGCAGATGATAAAGTGAATATTAAAGAGGTTAATAAAAGAAGAAAAACCTGTTTTTTCATCTTATTAAAATTAGATAATAATCTTTTATCTGTTAAAATTACCTATTAAATGGCTTTTTACAAAATTATTCCGGATCCTTTACAAGCTTCCCATCGGACTGAGTCCAAAATAACCCGGAGAAGATTTAGCTAGAATATTTATGATAAATGAAAAGCCTTACTACTCCAAAGCTATAGAGGACGAATGTGGAGATTAGGGGGGCTTAACTTTTACTCATGAACTCCCCCCCCCGCCTATAGATCTACCTCATCCTCCTTCCCCTTTCCGTTTTGCGGAAGAAGGGGAGTCCATTTTTAATATAAAAGCAAGATCATTGGATTTTTCAGTTTGGGGTTTTGGGAAGAGAAAAATTTAATTGACTTCATTATTAAAACAGTGTATCTTTACTTTATTAAACTATTCAAATATGTTATATTTTCCTCTTGCTTATTAATTGATAAAAAAAGGAATCATGAAGACAAAGACTTTTCTGGTTTTTCTGACTATGATCTTAATGGTATGTTGTACCACAAACAGCACAAGAAAACCACCACCACTGGCACAGGTCAAGCCTGTTGAAGATATGTACTTTGGAAAGAAAATTTCTGATCCTTACCGCTACATGGAGAACCTTAAAGACACTACAGTTCAACAGTGGCTAAAGCAACAGTCAGATTATTCACGAAACATCCTGAACAGCATTTCGGGACGACAAAAATTGATTGACAAGATGTTTGAATTTGACAAGCGGCAGTCATCTCAAATAGGTTACTTGATTATCACAGATAACGATCTCTATTTTTATTTGAAGACAACACCTGCCGACGAAACAGGAAAACTTTTTTACCGCGATGGATTTGAAGGCAAAGAGACCTTGCTTTTTGATCCTGCTAAATATAGCGCTGATACTACTCAGAAGTATGTAATCAGTTCCGTTTCTCCTTCAATTGACGGATCTAAAGTTGCTTTTGATGTTGCTCCTAATGGTTCAGAAAGCTCTGTACTTTTTACCATGGACGTCAAGAACATGAAATTATATCCTGAAAAAATTGACCGGTGTTGGGGGGCGTCCCCATCATGGTTACCTGACAATAATTCTTTCTTGTTCACTCGACTTCAGTCTTCCGATGTTCATGATAAAAATCGTGAACTGGACAGCAAGGCATACCTGCATACTGTCGGAACAGATCCGGCCCTGGATAAAGAAATTTTTTCCAGGACAAAATATCCGGAACTTGGCTTCAAACCAGAGTATATTCCTAATGTTGGCTATGATAAGGAAAGCCATTACCTGTTTGGTTTTTTATCATCTGTAGATAACCGGTTGAATGTATTTTATGCACCCGTCACAACCATAAATAAGGAAAGAATTAATTGGAAACAATTATTTAAACCTGAAGATGAGGTATATGGTTTCCAGGTTACAGATAAAGATATCTATGTGTACACACCCAAAAATGCTGTAAATTATAAAATTGTTAAAATTTCACTCACAAACCCTGAGCTGGCAAAATCAATTGTAATCGTTCCAGAGGATTCCTCTGCAAAACTTTCTTCTTTCGGTATTAGCAGTGATGGATTGTATTATACATTATCGAAAAACGGGGTTACTGAAAAACTATATCATCTCCCGTTCGGAGCAGATAAAAAAGCAGAGCTTAAGTTGCCCTTTGCCGCGGGTTCCATTTCCCTTAGCACAAAGGGGCCCAGATACAGTGACGTTTGGGTCGATATCTCAGGATGGACAAGTGATTATCAGCGATACCGTTACCAGCTTATAGGAAATACATTTAAGCTTGAGAACATATCAACGAAAGCTGCATTCCCTGAATATACTGATTTAACTGCAGAAGAGCTTATGATACCCTCGCATGACGGAGTTTTAGTGCCATTATCGCTGATTTATAAAAAGGATATGGTGAAGAATGGAATGAATCCGGTGTTCATGTTTGGTTACGGCGCTTATGGAGCTTCCATGAATCCGTTCTTTTCGCCCGAGTTTTTACTCTGGACGAGTGAAGGTGGTATTATTGCTGTTGCTCATGTGCGGGGAGGCAGTGAACTCGGTAACACCTGGTACAAGGCCGGTTATAAGATGACAAAACCAAACACATGGAAAGATCTTATAAGCTGTGCTGAATATCTTGTTAAAGAAAAGTACACCTCCGCTCAAAAAATTGCAATTAACAGCGCAAGCGCCGGAGGTATACTTATCGGCCGCGCCATGACGGAGCGTCCCGACTTGTTTGCCGCTGCTATTCCACAGGTTGGTTGCCTAAATCCGTTAAGGGCAGAAGAATCACCAAACGGACCTGTCAATACACCTGAATTTGGGACTGTAAAAGATTCTCTTGAATGTATGGCTCTCATGGAGATGGATTCATATCTGCATATAAAAAAGGGAGTGAAATATCCCGCAACTTTAATAACAGCTGGCATGAACGATCCCAGGGTAATAGCCTGGGAACCTGCAAAATTTGCAGCCAGGTTACAAGAAGCAAATATATCGGACAAACCTGTTCTGTTATGGGTTGATTATGAAGCAGGCCATGGGATCGGAAACACTAAAACCAAGAGCTTTAAAAGCCTGGCTGATGTATTTAGTTTTGCTTTATGGCAGACTGGTCATCCTGATTATCAAGTAAAATAAACTGGGCCAAAAAAAACACCTGTCCATTTTTAATTTGAAAGTGTCGGATATTGTGTGTGAACATGGATTAGATCCATCCATCGTCTCATTCATTCTGATCAAGGATGTCCTGGTTCTTTTATTATGGATAAAACCTCCTCCAGCTTACTTATATCAACCATGTCTTTGATTAAGCTTTGGTTAGATATTTCAAACCTCTTGTCTACAAAGCGAAAATGGGAATGCCTGTAAGCTGATAACTACAGATTTTTTCTTTTAAAATAAGAGATATAAGAAATCCTTCCGTAATTTATTATCTATGCTGTAAAGAAACTTTAAGAGTCTTTTCATCCTATAACATTATTATTGAATCCCCGCGAGCCCATTCTCCGTTGCTTGCTGCGGAGTCAGCGAGCATTAAGAATTTACATTAGGGGATCGAAGATTCTTCGTAGCTTGCTGCGAAGAGCTTCAATTTTACAGATAACGGTTTTCGGTCCTATTTTTAATTCACCTCTCACAATCAAAGTTACTAATTTCTCAATACTCAAATAAATTCTAACGCAAAACCAACGGATTTTTCCAGGGGCTTTTGATAATGTCATCCAACAATCGACAACAATCAACAAGCAACGAGCAACAAGAAACAAGGATCACTCTGCACAATAATATTCTTGCATCGCGATAATTAATTGACTAAATTTGTTATTACCCGGAGAAGCTGTAAGAGTTCTTATCCGATCCGATACATCAGGAACCGGTAAAACATCTGAATTATAACTTATTAAATAATTGGAGGACATCGTTATGAAAACAAGAAGCTCTTTTTCAGTATTAATCTTTTTTGTAATTATTGCTATCGGTCTGGCTATTGCATATTCCGGAAATCGTGATTTAGCGGGTGCAGGAACTTTAGTTATTGGGGTAATTACTTTTATTCTTGCTATTATTATTTCAGCTGCAATTAAGATAGCTGACCAGTGGGAAAAAGCTGTAGTCTTACGTTTGGGCCGTTTCCAGTCGCTGAGAGGACCCGGAATCTTTTTTATTATTCCAATCGTTGATAATGTTGCCTATTGGATTGATACTCGCGTCATTACAACTTCATTTACTGCCGAAAAGACCCTTACAAAAGATACCGTCCCTGTTGATGTGGATGCAGTTCTGTTCTGGAAAGTACTGGATGCCAAGAAGGCTGCCCTTGAAATAGCTGAATACAGAAATGCAATAAACTGGGCATCGCAAACTGCGCTGCGCGATGTTATCGGTAAAACCATGCTGTCGGAGATGCTTGAAGGCAGGGATAAAATGAGTGAACAGCTTCAAAAGATCATAGATGACCGCACTGAACCATGGGGTATAAATGTCATCTCAGTTGAGGTTAAAGATGTTCTTATTCCAAATTCATTGCAGGATGCCATGTCTATGCAGGCCCAGGCCGAAAGAGAACGTCAGGCAAGGGTTATCCTCGGTGATTCCGAGCGGCAGGTTGCAGAAAAGTTTGGAGAAGCTGCAAAAACATACGAAAACAATCCTACAGCTCTCCATCTGAGGGCAATGAATATGCTGTACGAAGGATTGAAGACTAATTCCACAATTGTAATTGTCCCAAGTTCGGCACTGGAAACAATGCAGCTTGGTGGTCTTGCAGGTTTGACGGCATTGAGTATGGGTCTTACACCGGGCGGGGAGAAGAAGGGGCCTGAACCACCGAAAACTAAATGATTTTGACAGAAGCTGTCTGATTGTCTTATAGTATTGATGTCCTGTCGACCTGCATTCGTGAGGTTTTGTTGCCTGAAGTTTTAAAAGTTCACCGTTAATTGTTTAGCGTTGAGGATGGTATATTTATTGTGTTTTGCATTTCTTCACCCTTACGTCTTTGCGCATTTGCGCCGCTAAGCAGTTGTACCTTTACGCCTTGCTTAACAGAAGTGAACTTTCCTGTCAGCTCCATGTTCTAACACTAATGTAATAATATACACATTTTATCATAAAGAAATGCAAACAATTTTAGGAGCAAATGGTACAATCGGTTCCGTACTGGCAAGGGAACTGGTGAACTACACTGGTAAAATAAGACTTGTGAGCCGGAACCCAAGAAAAGTAAATGATTCAGATGAACTTTTCCCGGCTGACTTATCCAATCCGGCAATTGTAGACAAGGCAGTTGAAGGTTCTGATGTTGTCTATCTTGTAGTGGGCTTTGATTATAACCTGAAAGTCTGGGAGGAGAAATGGCCGAAACTGATGAGTGCCACGATAAACGCATGCATAAAACATAATGCGAGACTGGTTTTCTTCGACAATGTCTATATATATGATATCAGTGCTATTCCTCACATGACAGAAGAATCTCCAAATAATCCCCCGAGTAAGAAGGGGGCTGTCAGGAAAAAAATCGCTCAGATGGTTATGGAGGAAGTGAAAGCCGGAAAACTCATGGCTCTCATTGCCCGTTCCGCTGACTTCTATGGACCCGGTAATGAGAAGAGTTTTGTAAATGAAATGGTTTATAGAAATTTTTTGAAAAGGAAAGCAGCCAACTGGTTTATTGATCCTGATAAGAAGCACTCATTTACATATACCCCTGATGCTGCAAGAGCTACAGCGCTACTCGGTAATACTGATGATGCATATAATACTATCTGGCATTTACCCACGGATAAAAACACGCTTACCGGCAGGGAATTTATTGAGCTCTTTTCGAGGGAGATGAAAGTTGCAAACAAAGTTACTGTTATGCCACTGTGGCTAATTAGGATATTAGGAATTTTTGTGCCAATATTGAAAGAGATGAAGGAGATGATGTATCAATATGACAGGGATTATTATTTTGATTCATCAAAATTTGAGAAAAGGTTCAATTTCAAAGCAACTACATACCATGAGGGGGTTAGGAATACGGTGCAACAAGGTAAATAATTACTGGTTACTGATTACTGGTTACTGGTTACTGATTACTGATTACTGATTACTGATAATACCAGCACCTAGCACCATAGTTATCACCACATTACAACAAAACTCTGGAACTCCGGATAATTAAGACTACCTTTGCCGCCATTCAATCCGGGCCATAAAACCACTAATCCGGACTTTTTAATTTAAATACTTATACATGCATTTTGAATCATTAAACATTATTGAACCAATTCTTAAATCATTAAAAGAGGAGGGATACTCAACACCAACACCAATTCAGGTCCAGGCTATCCCCGTTATCCTGCAGGGAACAGATCTGATAGGCTGCGCTCAGACCGGTACAGGCAAAACAGCAGCTTTTGCCGTACCAATTCTTCAGCTCTTAAGCAGAAACAAATCATTCGACAGAAAGAAAAAGATCAGAAGTCTGATAGTCACACCTACAAGGGAACTGGCAATCCAGATCGAGGAGAGTTTTAAAGCATACGGTCGTTATACAGGATTGACATGCACAGTCGTATTTGGCGGAGTGAACCAGAATCCGCAAACCAACGCATTACGTAATGGCGTGGATATTCTTGTTGCAACACCCGGAAGATTGCTTGATCTTATGAATCAGGGATTTATATCATTAAAAGATATTGAAATATTTGTACTTGATGAAGCCGACAGGATGCTCGATATGGGTTTTATACATGATGTCAGAAGACTTATTGCCGCTTTACCTCGAAAAAGACAATCGCTGTTTTTTTCTGCCACGATGCCTCCCGAAATAGTGAGACTGGCAGGGTCAATAGTTTATAAACCGGTAAATATTGAAGTTACACCTTCTGCATCAACGGTTGATATCGTCGACCAGTTTGTTTATTTCATCGACAGAGGTAATAAGAACTCATTGTTGCTTGAATTATTAAAGGATGAAAAGATAAAAACTGCGTTAGTATTTACCCGGACAAAGTACGGAGCCGATAAAGTTGTAAGAGTTCTGAAAAAGAAAAACATAAGTGCCGAGGCAATTCATGGAAATAAGGCACAAAACGCGAGACAGAAGGCACTTTCAGGTTTTAAGGCACAGACAACACGGGTTCTTGTAGCAACAGATATTGCAGCTCGCGGTATTGATGTGGATGACCTTGAGTATGTCATTAACTTTGAAATTCCAAATATTTCCGAAACATATGTACACCGGATCGGCAGGACAGGAAGGGCCGGCGCAAAAGGTACCGCTATTTCATTCTGCGATGCAGAAGAAAAGGAATATCTGAAGGATATCGAAAAGCTGATAACTAAAAAGATCCAGGTTGTAGATGATCATCCTTTTCCTCTTATTGATAATAATCCGGTTAAGAACAGTAAACAACAATTTAATAGCCGTATACCAAACAGGTTCGGTTCCTCCAGGAACCTCATACCTGACAGGAGAAACCTGAGACGGTAAAAGAAGGCATAACGGCTCAAGGGCAAAACAGATTGTTTCAGCAACAGATTTATTTTTCATTATAAACCTTTGCGCCGTTGCACCGCTTTTAGTCAGAGTGAACTTATCCAATATCAGTTTGTTTAATAAAAAAATATAATTATGAAAATATTTATTGGGATAATTATTGCCTTAGCAGGTATTCTGGTCCTGTTATTAATAATAGGATTTTTTTTGAGGAAAGATTATTCAGTTGGCAAGGATGTTGTGGTAAATAGGCCAAAAGCGAATGTCTTTGGTTACCTTAAATTTCTAAAAAATCAGAATAATTTCAGTGTCTGGTCATCAATGGACCCAAATATGAAAACTGAATTCCATGGTACGGATGGAACTGAAGGATTTGTATCAGCCTGGGAAAGTGAGATTAAAAATGTAGGCAAAGGAGAACAGGAAATATTGAAAATTGTGGAAGGAGAACGGATCGATTATGAAATCCGTTTTATAAAACCTTTTAAATCAACTAGCTGGGCTTATATTACCACCACCACTGTAAATGACAATCAAACCAGTGTTCACTGGGAATTCAATGGTAAAATGAAATACCCGACTAATCTTATGTTGCTTTTTATGAATATGGAAAAGATGGTAGGCAGCGATCTTGATAAAGGGCTGCAGAATCTGAAATCAATACTTGAAAAATAGAATTTCAATAACCACCAACATTGGTAGTGTCAAAAAGATCTTTTTAACCGCAAAGTACGCTAAGAAGGTACCCCCTGTCCCGCTGATGCGGGACTTCCCCCTAAGGGAATTCTGTTGCAGGAGGAGTAAAGCCCCTTTGGGGCAAATAACACTTTTGCGACATTTGTGGAATGGATTTCTTCTTATTTGATAACTCCTGAAGAGCAAAAATCCGTTAATTGTCGTATTTTGCATTGGCAAACATGAAATGATTGAATCATATTATATTGATATGATTTTGCTTTATAATGAAAAGAGAAATGCACCTTTCGCAGATTCGTATTATAATTAAATATTTTTTTACATCAATTGTCTTAATAATTGCAGCAAACCTTAATGCATCAGGCAAAATGCCAGATCAAAAAGCCAGTCTGGATTCTAAACTTCGCATGAATCAGCTTAAAACTGAAGTAACAGTCAATCTCACAAGGAATATTCTGCCATACTGGTCTGCAAGAATGGTTGATGACCTCAACGGCGGATTCTTCGGGCGAATCGATGGAAACGAGCAGGTTTTTCCTGATGAGGATAAAGGAGGAATTCTGAATGCAAGGATCTTATGGACATTTTCTGCCGCATACCGTGTACTTAAAGATACTGCTAACCTTCGGTTGGCTACCCGTGCAAAGGATTATATTATGGCTCATTTCATAGATAAGGAGTATGGTGGTGCATACAGGAGTGTCAAATCGAATGGAGAACCATCAGATACTAGGAAACAGACATATACCCAGTCATTCTTTATTTATGGATTAGCTGAGTATTATCGTGCTACAGGCGATAAAGATGCTCTTAAGACTGCCAGGGAAATATTTGAACTGTTTGAAAAGTACGCACTCGATAAGAAGTCTGACGGATATTTTGAAGTTTTCAACCGTGATTGGCATCGTTCCCAAGACCTGCTGATCGGTGAATCGACAGTAAATGATGAAAAAACCATGAATACCCACCTTCATATTATGGAAGCTTACACTAATCTTTACAGGGTATGGCCCAATAGGAGAGTGGCAGATCGCCTGAAAGATCTTGTTGAATTATTTCTTGACAAAATAATCGATACCAAAACATCACACCTTATATGTTTCATGGACAAAAACTGGAATAGAACCTCAGCGACGGATTCTTACGGACATGATATTGAATCTTCTTGGCTTCTGGTTGAAGCCGCAGGTTTGCTGGGTGATCCTGTACTATTGGCAAGAGCAAAGGAAACAAGTATTAAGATAGCAAATGCTGCGGAAGAAGGACTACAATCTGATGGCAGTATGATTTATGAAAGGGATCTTTCAACCGGCCGGATGAATATCGAACGGAGCTGGTGGGTACAGGCTGAAACAATTATTGGATTCCTGAATGCATTCGAAATGACAGGAAACGAAAAGTATCTGGATTATTCAATAAACTGCTGGAATTACACCAAAAATCATCTGGTCGATAACAAGGCTGGCGGATGGTTCAGTTCAATATCGGAATACGGTGTTGCCGGAAAAGGTGACAAAGCAGGATTTTGGGTGTGTCCCTATCACAACGGGCGTATGTGTATGGAAATCATTGAGAGAGTATCCGGACTTCAATAGATCAACTCCTACCTTTGCGGATTTTGCGGTTAATTGCATTTAACTTATTAAATTTGGAACC
>PLML01000106.1 GCA_003141525.1 Bacteroidales bacterium | reverse complement strand
GTTTTGATGATGATGATAATGCACGTAATGTTGCCTTAGCTGCAGTAAACTTTAAATTGGGTCACAAAAATATGGCTGAAAAAATATGTGCCCAATTAGTGGTAAGAAAGATAAATAATTGTGCCTACTGGATTGCTTTTGCACATACTTATGGGGATGAACCAGATAAGGTCTGTACATGGCTCGAAAGATCTTATGCTTCTAAAGAAAAATATCTTTCCTACTTAGGGGTAGAACCGGCCTTTAAGAAATTCAGGAATGAACCATGCATAAAAAAATTACTAAAAAAAATGAAATTCCCGGTTTAGGATAAAATGGACTAATAATTAAAGTTTCCCATGTTTAACAAACCGGAGCATCAATTATTAATTAAAAAATATTCAAAAAATTAAAATAATAAACAGACAGGCTTTATAAAATATGTCTAACCAAAAAAAGTAAAATTATGGCACAAATAAAAGTAACTCAAGATTGGGCAACGGATGCCCATTCTCATATCTTTCCACCCCATGGAGGGAATACTAATTTAGCTAAAATACTAAAATTGTTTAAGGAATACGATGATGCGTGTTCTGAGGCAAGAGCTATAATGATCAAAGAGATCAATAAAGTATTAGGTAATGAAAAGCCTACTATGACCCACTTATGAAAATCGACTTAAAAAGTAGTTATGTTCCAAAATTTTCCTACTGATTATAAAAGTTAGGATGTTGTATTTAAATTGTATCGGAGCCTGTCTGTTTTAATTTAAAGAATAATGAATACTCAACCGGTAGCTTTTATTGCATTTAAGCAATTTGATAACCTTGGAATTGGTTATATGGCTTCTGTATTGTCAGAAGCCGGATACCAAACCATGATAATTGATTTTCAGAGCAATAAAGAAGAGATTCTGAAAATATTAAAAAATCAGAAGCCATTAATAGTGGGATTTTCAGTGATATTCCAAAATCATATTTATGAGTTCAAAGAGTTAATAAGCTATCTACGAAAAGGTGGTGTAAACTGCCACTTCACTGCAGGCGGAAATTACGCAAGCCTCAGATATGAAGAGCTTCTTAAAATTATTCCATCACTTGATTCTGTTGTAAGATTTGAAGGTGAATATACTTTTCTTGAACTGGTTAAAAGTATCCATTCTGGTACGGACTGGAAAAAAATAAAAAGTATTGCTTTTAAGAATGATGGTAATTTGATTGCCAATCCTCTCCGTCCGCTTGAAAAAAACCTGGATCGTTTTCCCTTTCCGAAACGGTCACCTTTAAAGGAATACGCACTTGATAAAAAATTTGCAACCATCCTTGCAGGCAGGGGATGCATTCACGATTGCCTGATCTGCAATGTCAGGGAGTTTTATCAGCAGCTGTCAGGACCAAAAAAACGTATAAGAAGACCCGAAGTAGTAGTGCAGGAAATGGAATTACTCCATCATGAAAAAGATTGTTCGGTATTCCTTTTTCAGGATGATGATTTCCCGGTAAGAACCGCTGAAGGATCAGAATGGATTAAGACATTTTGCAGGGAACTTGATCGTAAAAAACTGGATGATAAGATCATGTGGAAAATAAACTGTCGCCCCGACGAGGTAGATCATGATAACTTTAGCATGATGAAAGATCACGGATTGTTCCTGGTTTTTTTAGGTATTGAGGATGGAACCGACAGTGGTTTAAAAAGGCTGAATAAGCATTTGACAGTTGCAAAAAGTCTGAGATGCATTAATATTCTTAAAGAACTTGAGATAGGTTTTGACTATGGATTTATGCTATTTCAGCCTGACTCGACTTTTAGGTCTCTTTTTGATAACCTCGATTTCTTAAGGGAGATTTGCGGCGACGGTTATTCTGCAGTTACATTTCTTAAAATGTTGCCTTATTTTGAAACTCAAATTGAAAAGAAGCTCCGGGAGAAAGGAAGATTAAAAGGGAAGCCAGGATTCTTGGATTATGATTTTCTTGATGAATCGATGAATCATTATTATGACTTTGTTACCGATTGTTTAATAGATTGGCTCAGAGATTCAGATGGCCTTTTAAATATAGCAAAATGGGCCAGAAATTATAAATCAGTATTCTCACACTATTTCGACTCGACACCAGAAATCCCATTAATATCAAAGAATGTAAGAAATACAATTTCTGAATCCAACCTTTTTTTATTGGATACGATGAAAGAACTGGCAACCATTTTTGAATCGGGTAAATTTAATAGCGGTAATTTTAACGAATTAGATAGCTACCGGGAAGATATAAATTTTAAACACAATCATTTTATAGAAGAGATAAATACCTCCATGAGTACTCTATTGCAAATTGTTGACCGTCAAATACTGTCAAAATTAGTTTTCAGTTGAGAGGGGTAATAAGGAGTGGGGAATAATTATTTATCAGGTTTTTGAAACTTTATTAACATTAATATTTATAAACCCTATAAACACTAAAGCTATGGCTACTCAGAATCGTATGAACCGCAGAAAATTCGCTAAAACAACTGTTTTGGCAGCTGCTGCCACAGCAATAGTACCCGGCTTTGTTACCTCATTAAACAAAGCACCTTCATCCATGAAACGTAAATTCGGAAAAATTGGATTTGCAGTGACCACCATGGGGCTTGGAGGACAGGCATCACTTCAATGGACTCCCGAAGGAGTGGATCCTGTAAAGATAATCCTAAAGGCCTTTGACCTGGGAATCAACTATTTCGATACATCTAATCTTTATGATCCCAGCCAGGCTAATTTTGGCAAAGCGTTCCGGATTAAAAACCTGATCCCTGGTCAGTCCGGTTATGATGAAACCCTCAGACATTCAATATTTCTTACTACAAAAACCCACCTGCGTTATTCAAAGGGTAACGGTGAAGTCAAAGGTGTTAATAACTGGACCAACGGAGAATCGGGAACACACACAATAGATGATCTGCATCGTTCACTTTCCCTGATGTTCGGAGATGGAAAAAGAAGTTATCCGGAGGGCGCATACCTCGACATGGTCCTTTTTCATAACCTTAATACAAGAGAAGAAGTTGATGCAATATATGAAGGATTGGATAATCCTGATCCAAATGCAGAACGGATAGGTGCGCTTGCTGCTTTACGCGACTATCGCGACGGCACTAATTTAACAGGGTTGAATTCGCGTAATGAAAAGCTAATCCGTCATATTGGCTTTTCAGGTCACTTTGATCCTTCAGTCAATATGTATATGATCCAGCGCGATCATACCAACCTGCTTGATGCCATGCTGGTGGCTATCAATGCAAATGATAAGCTCATGTTCAATATGCAGCATAATGCCATTCCTCTTGCAGCAGCCAAAAACATGGGTATTATAGCAATGAAAGTATTTGCCGACGGAGCCATGTATACCAAACCTGCCGAATGGTCGAACACCCCGGATCATGTTGTTCGGACAGTTAGTAGTCCGTCATTACCGAGCCAGTCACTCATTAAGTATTCACTTACAACTCCCGGCGTGCATCTGGCTATTATCGGAATAGGACAGATAAGCGACAAAGATGAGGAGTGCCAGCTTACTCACAACCTCGCTGCTGCACAAATTCAACCGGACGGATTAAGTGAATCTGAAAGAACTGCTATTGAAGAAATGGCTAAAAAGGTGAAAGATGGCAAGACCAATTATTTCCAGAATGCAGCCCTGCCTCTGACTGCTCCGAAAGAGGTATCTGTGGTACAAACCAGAGAAAACAATTTACGCAATTCTAAATTAAGGTGGAATACCGCTTATGCCGGTGATGCACCAATTAAAAAATATGAGATCTGGCGCGACGGGGCTAAGATCAAAGAGATTCAATTTACACCACAGATCACAACCGATCCTTTTGCATATTCAGAATCGCTGAAAGATAAAACATCACATATTTATATTGTGAAAGTTACTGACGGCAAAGGAAGAATAGCTGAATCAATACCGGTAATCCTGGAAAAAACTGTTTCTTGAACCGATGGCAAGTATAATAGAAGGTTACAATTACGACATATTCATCAGCTACCGTCAGAAAGATAATAAATACGATGGCTGGGTAACGGAATTCGTTGACCATCTCAAACGGGAGCTCGAGGCGACATTTAAAGAAGAGGTGAGTGTTTATTTTGACAATAATCCTCATGACGGCCTTTTAGAGACACATGATGTGAATGCCTCCCTGAAAGAAAAACTGAAATGCCTGGTTTTTATTCCGATCTTATCCCGTACCTACTGCGATGCAAAGTCGTTTGCCTGGGAACATGAATTCAAAGCCTTTGTTGATCAGACTTCTGATGATCAATTTGGCTTGAAGGTAACACTATCAAACGGTAATGTTGCAAACAGGCTTCTTCCGGTCAGGATTCACGATCTGGATATTGCTGATGTAAGACTATGTGAACTGGTGATTGGCGGCGTACTTCGCGGAATTGATTTTATTTATAAATCATCGGGAGTCAACAGGCCGTTGAGATCAATAGAGGATACACCGCATGAGAATTTAAACCGTACCTTTTATCGTGATCAGATAAATAAAGTCGCTCTGGCAGTAAAGGATATAATTGAAGGTATGGAGGGATCTGCTGCTTATGATCAGGTTAAAGAAAAAATACTCCAATCGGAGGACCACCTTGAGAAGAAAAAGGTTATCATATACGAGCCGGTTCAGGAAAAAGAAAAGAAAGTAAAGTCTGATGAAAGCAGAGCTCATATAGCCAAAAGGTATTCATTCTTAAGAAGAGGTTCTCTGATTTCTATCCTCCTCCTATTCATTCTTATTGGCATTCTGATTTTTTTTTCAAGCGGAAGTACTTTACCTTTTTCCAAACGTGACTGGATAGTTATAACAGATTTTGAAAATATGACTGGCAATCCTGTTTTTGATAAATCGCTATATACAGCATTCTCAATCAGTATTAACCAATCAAGCTATATAAATGTCTTCCCAAAATCCAGAATGCTTGAGACTCTGACAAGAATGAAAATTAAAGACCTGGCATTTATAGATGAAAAAACAGGAAGAGAGATAGCGATTAGGGAAAGTGTAAATATTTATATTGTCCCCAGTATCACTGCAGTTGGTAACAAATACGCTATTACTGCAAAAATCCTGGAGACAAAAACCGGGAACGTTCTCCGATCAGAAATGTTATATTCAGAAACTCAGGACGAGATCCTGACGACGTTGGATAAGCTGAGTAAAAATATCCGTCGTCAGCTTGGCGAATCAAGATATAATATTGCAATCCAGGACAAGCCTTTGGTAAAAGCAACCACATCATCAATAGAAGCATTGAAACTTTATTCTCTTGGTATTGACCATCATCTGATGTTAGATTTTGCGGGTGCAATGGACTACTATGAACAAGCTTTACGGGTTGATTCTGGTTTTACTGCAGCAAAAGCGTCTCTGGGAAACCTTATGATTGAGAAATTTGACCCGGTAAAAGGACGGGAATGGCTGAAACAGGCTGTTAAATCCATTGACAATCTGACAGAAAGGGAAAGACTTGCCATACTTGCTTTTTATGCTGTAAATGTTGATAACAATCTTCCAAAGGGTATTGAATATACTAAAATGCGGATTGAGTTGTACCCTGACGATCCGATCGCCCGCAACAACCTTGGCTGGTATTATCAGAATTCAGGTCGGTTTGAGGAAGCTGTGAAAGAATATAAGGCAGCCGTAAGAATAAATCCAAATATCGCTCTGACTTATAGTGGGATTGTATGGATTTACCTTGATATGTTAGGGAGAGCTGATTCAGGACTAGTATGGTCTGAAAAAATGATCTCAGATAATCCTCTAAATGAATGGGGCTATTCAAATTTAGGATCAGCATGGTTATGCCTTGACAGTCTTAAAGAAGCTGAGATAGCTTTTGAAAAAGCCCGGGAGATGAATCAGAATTTTACAATAAATCTGTATCGGCTGGCTCATGCTTACCGGCTTCAGGGGAGATATAATGAAGCCATTGGAATATTGAAAAAGATTCTGGAGACAGACCAGAACGATGCTTCAGCCTATTATGATCTGGGTGTCAATTACCAAGCTATGGGAAACCAGGAAGAGGCCCGGAAATATTTATCCGGTTACAAAAAAATTGCAACTGAAGAATGGATGAAAAAATTGTCGGATAATGCTGCCACATACATTGCCATGAGTTCAGTAACGGCACGACTAGGCGATATGGAATCCTCAAGGCAAATGCTTCAGAAGGCAATAGAAATTGACTCTACACTTCATGAAAGTTTTGCAGAAGTACTATGCTTACAAGGGCATGTACCTGAAGCTCTGACTCAATTGGAAAAAGCTTTTAATAAAGGCTATCGTGACCTGCTCTGGCTAAAACTTACTCCTGATCTGCAAATCTTACACTATGATATAAGGTACAAGGACTTAATGAAAAAATATTTTAAGTAAAATTTCTGCCAGCCGATTGACGCATCTCAAGTGCTAGATAAAATACTGAAAATGACTAATCGGATGCATTCTAAAACTTAGTAACAGAGGAAATATTACATCCTTATCCCCACAATCAGTATATTATCAACCTGTTCAATTTTCTTTTATCTTTGGCAAGCACCTGAATATAAATAACCATTATAATGCTTAACCTTCTTAAACACCCCCTTATTACACATAAACTTACCCTCTTACGCCGTAAAGAAACCGATACCAAAGAGTTTCGCGAAACACTCGAAGAGATTGCAGGACTAATGGCATACGAGATTACGCGTGATCTTCCTGTTAAAAACGTCACAATTGAAACTCCGCTTGGAGAATGCAATACACAGGAACTGGCAATAGATGTTGTTCTTGTACCGGTTTTAAGGGCAGGATTAGGAATGGTCGATGGCATATCTAACCTGATACCTACAGCCAGGATTGGCCACATTGGAATGTACCGCGACCATGTTACACTTAAACCAGTGACCTATTATTCAAAATTCCCCGACAATCTTCCGGATGCAGTTGTAATGGTTCTCGATCCTATGCTAGCCACAGGAGGCAGTTCCACTCATGCAATCCAGTTATTGAAAGATCATGGGGCAAAAACAATAAAACTCGTTTGTGTCGTGGGTGCTCCTCAGGGTGTGGAATTGATTATGAAGGATCACCCTGATGTCCAGATTTATATTGCCGGGCTTGATGAGAAGCTTAATGAACACGGATACATAGTGCCGGGATTAGGAGATGCCGGAGACAGACTTTTCGGAACAAAGTAGAATTATTTCAGGTTATCCAGTGAATAATTGATATAAACGTCATTTAATTCACAGAATCCTGAACTGGCAACATCAGCCTGACCAACTGTTAGAGTATAATAAAGAAACTCTAAAATAGCAGAATCAGTCGGTTTTCCCATTGAGCCGAATGTAAGTTCACGGGTCAGATTTTTTGGATAGTAACCAAGCCACAGACCTCTGTGGGCCTTTTTTATGTTGGCAAAGGGTACCTCTTTCTTGTCTATTATTCTATTGAAATTAAGGTCGATAGGCATAACCTGGATATCTTTTATCCGTTCCCCGGTAATAGGTTCAAATGCATAGGAGAAGTTACAATAACCTATAGCCAGCGGATTCCCCTGAATGCTTTTTATCATTTCATTATCTCCAACCACTTTTATCCCTTTAAGATCTGAGACTTCTTTCCACAGAAAATTGGCCCATACATCAGCGGCACCGGATTCATCGGCTCTGGTATAAACAATGGCCTTTTCTTTCACGGTTGTATCCAGAAGTTCTCCCCATGTCATTGATTTCTCTCCGGTAAATAAATTGATCAGTTTTTCAGGGGTGATCCCTCGTTCCAGTATCCTTTTAATGAATGGATTTTTTTGATTGACAATAGGTGCCACTCCCTCCTTAGCTACCGGCAGAACCCATATTCCTTCTGTCTGTTCTTCATTAGTCAGAGGTCTGGAGATCATTGCCAGCTGGTTCTTTTTAGCTAACAGATCTTCTATTCCCTGCCCTGTTCCGCCTGAGGTAACAATAATTTTGACTGCAGTATTGATCTTCATAAAATCATCAGTCCATTTCCTGACCAACGGATAGAGAGCATATGCCCCACTGATCGTAAAATTTCCTGATATCTTGTTTTTTGTTTCTTCCGGCATTTTAATCTGGCTGTGAATTGAATTCCGGGACTTGCAACCAAAAAATATCAACAAACATAAAAGCAGGATTATGGTTTTATTAAAGCTCATTTTTTTTTAAAGTTACAAAAAATCCGAACATTGGGCAACACACAATTGTTAGGATTATTATGCTATTCAACAAATCCTATCCAAAAAAAAATTAAATTTCGCCACATTTTTTTTAAATGAATTCAAATCCTGTAATAGAGGTTAAAAATGTCTGGAAATCCTTCAAAACCGTCCAGGCGGTAAAAGGGATTGATCTTAAAATACCTAAAGGCCAGTTTGTTGCGCTTCTGGGTCCTAATGGCGCCGGCAAAACAACTCTTGTCGAGATGATCGAAGGCATTCAAAAACCTGATAAAGGGGAAATCACTATTACAGGTAAAAAATGGAAGGGAAATGAAGATGAACTCCACCGCATCATTGGCCTTTCCCTCCAGGAAACCCACTTTATTGATAAACTAAGGGTTTCGGAAACATTACTGCTTTTTGCAAGGTTTTTTAATCTTGGGAAAGAGCGTGTTAACGAAATAATTGACATTGTCGGACTTGAAGACAAGAGAAAATCATATGTTGTAAATCTTTCAGGCGGACAAAGACAGAGACTGGCAATAGGGATTGCCCTTATAAATAAACCTACAATACTTCTTCTTGATGAACCAACAACAGGACTCGATCCTAACGCCAGAAGGGAAATATGGGAAATTCTACGGACTCTGAAGGAGATAGCTGAAACATCAATGATTCTTACAACTCATTATATGGAGGAGGCAGAAAACCTGTGCGACTATATTGTAATAATGAATAATGGTATAATTTTAAAAGAAGGCACTTTAGAGCAACTTCTTGAAGATGATACCCATGAAAAGGTGGTTGAATTCACCGCAGAACATGCAATTCCACAGGACTATATTAATTCATCCGGTTTATCTTTTATTATTCATCCGGGAGAGACCCATGAAAAAGGATTTGTTACCCTTACCAATTTTGAAACAGAACTTCCCGCATTCATGACTTTTATGAAATCGAGGAACATAGCTCTCAAGCACATGGAGTGCCGCCGTAAAACACTTGATGATCTGTTTGTTTCACTTACCGGGAGGAAGATAAATGAATAGATTTAAACAGTTATGGCAGCTTATATCAGCGCTTTTCCTCGAAATAATACGGGAACCAGGAGTGCTTTTCTGGGGAATACTTTTCCCTATCCTGATGTCAGTTGGACTTGGGCTCGCTTTCACAAAAAAAACCGATGTTATACGCAAGATTGCAATTATTAATAACTCCGAAAAACCTTTTGCACCATCTGATAGTATCGTTGCAGGCTTCCTTAAAAACAGCTGTGAAAAAAACAACAGTGAAGAAAAATTAACCTGGCGATGGAAATACGTGATAAAAGATGAAAAACTGGGTAACTCCATTTTTCTGTTCTACGATTTGAAATGGGACGAGGCCATGAAACTCCTGAAAAGAGGCACAATTAATGTTCTTCTTCTTGAGCTGAATGGCCTTGTTGAATATCATTTCGATCCGATGAATCCCGATGCGCAACTCACATACCTTAAACTCAGTACTATTGTAGGCAAAGGTGAGGTATTAGCGGTCCATGGCAATTCAGAGATAAAACCTCTGACCGTCACAGGCACAAGATATATTGATTTTCTGGTGCCAGGTCTGATAACAATGGGTGTGATGATGTCATGCATGTGGGGAATCAGCTACGGGATCATTGAAAAGAGGTCAAAGAAGCTGTTAAGAAGGCTTGTTGCGACTCCGATGAAAAAGTCACATTTTCTGATAGCACTTATAACTGTGAGGATAATAATGAATGTGATCGAATCCGCTGTTCTGCTCCTTTTTGCACTTATTGCTTTTAAGGTTACCGTACAGGGGAATATCACAGCTTTGATTTTAATGTACCTGGCAGGTAACATTGCATTTGCCGGTATCGCTGTTTTTGTTTCATCTCATACCTCAAATACTGAAGTGGGAAACGGGCTTATTAATTTTGTTGTATTTCCGATGATGATACTTTCCGGCATATTTTTCAGCTATCAGAATTTCCCCGACTGGAGCCTCCCAGTTATTAAGAACCTTCCTTTAACAATGCTTACCGATGGTATCAGAAGTATTTTCAATGAAGGGGCCGGATATAATGAAGTGGCATTGCCTATTCTGATCCTTTTGGCATTCGGAACTCTGTTTTTCTCCGTAGGATTAAAAATATTCAAGTGGCATTAGAGCGAATGCCATCAGAGGTTAACACAGCAAATCCCGATAGAGTGTTTTCTTTTTTTTATGAATGAACTTTTTTTTGTTAATGATTCTTATTCAGAAATATAATTTCGAAACTGAATATATAGTTTTTTAGCGTAATAAATTCGAATAACATTATATTAGTTGAAGCTTGTTCAAACATGATGAGATACTACATCCTTTGTGGAATGCAAAGAATTCCTCATGATTCGTTCCGGAATACTCATCCTTGAAATACCTCTATTTTGTGTAACAATTTTTAATCTTAAAATACGACCAGTTATCATTCTTTTTAGTAATTTCCTTTTGTGTATATTAATATTCAAGAAGTATTTTGCAAACAAATACAATAAAACGTGAAAAAATCCGCACTTAAGTTAATGGCTGGCTTAATAGTTTTCGCCAACCTGTTGGCAACACAAACCTCTTGTAGCTCAAATAACCAGACAACTTCACAAAATCCCTCTTCAAAAGCGGAAAGAGATATAGTACTTTGGTACCGTCAATCAGGGGAAAAGTGGCTTGAAGGAATGCCGATTGGAAATGGTTATATGGGGGCAATCTGCTTGGGCAGCGCACTCTCGACTAGATCGGGCCGTCTCATCCGGCCCAGCAGGATCGTATATAGCTGAGACTGCAGTTTTGGCCCTGGACTGTACCCTAGTTGCGACACGGTCCCTATAGATTTATCCTCTTCACTGCGACATGGACGGGGGCGCTGCCTCCGGCGCACTCCCCCACTCGGTGTTCGGACGCGGCCCCATCTCGAAAACCATCGTTCCTCCGTTCACCATATCCTTGTGTTCGAACCACGGCTTGTTCAACGGCTTGCCGTTCAGTGTGGCGGACTGGATGTACTTGTTCACTGTCGAGACATTCTTCGCTGTGATCGTAAACACCTTCCCCCCTGCTAATGTCAGCTTGACTTCATCGAAAATTGGGCTTCCAATGTCATACACCGGACGGCCGGGACAGACTGTGAAGAAGCCCATGGCACTGAATACGTACCAGGACGACTCCTCTCCGTTGTCTTCATCCCCGCTATAGCCAAGTGGCCCTGCGTTGAACCAGATATTCATTATATCCCGCACCCGGCGCTGCGTCATCCAGGGCGCACCGGCATAATTATAGAGGTAGGGAATGTGGAAGGCCGGCTCGTTGCCCTGCGCATACTGTCCAATCAAACCGGTCTGGTCAGGGAATAGCGCATGAAATAAGTATTTACCTGATCCACGAAACGGTTCAGGAGGATTACTATATCCCTCGAATTGGTCTTGAAACAGGGTGTTCAGCTTGGCTACAAACTTGTCTCTTCCACCCATCAGGTTTATCAGACCTGCCACGTCTTGTTGAACATGGAAGGTGTAGATCCATCCATTCATTTCCGTGAAGTATTCCCGTCCCCCTTGGCCTC
>PLML01000013.1 GCA_003141525.1 Bacteroidales bacterium | reverse complement strand
GATGTGGTAATGGCCTGCTGCGGAGATACCCCTACATTGGAAATACTGGCAGCCGTTACTATTTTGCATCAATACCTGCCAGATCTGAAAATCAGGGTCATCAATGTAGTCGATTTGATGAAGCTGCAGTCGGCAAGCGAGCATCCGCACGGACTTAACGAAACAGACTTCGATTCGCTCTTCACTAAAGACAAACACATCATTTTTGGCTTTCATGGATATCCATGGCTGGTTCATCGTTTGACCTACCGCCGCACCAACAGGAATATACATGTACGAGGTTATATTGAAGAAGGCACCATCACGACGGCATTTGACATCAGGGTGCAAAACAAACTTGACCGGTTCCATTTGGTTCAGGACGTTGTTGACAGACTACCTAATCTTGGGACTAAAGGGGCCTACCTTAAACAGATGATGCAGGATAAGCTCATCAATCACAAACAATATATTGATAAACACGGCGAGGATTTGCCGGAAATTCGTAACTGGAAATGGAATCAGGACAGAAAATAAAAAAAGAAAACGCTGAAAGCGGAAGAGAAATAAAGCACATTGGTATAGCAGCGGACCATGGTGGGTTTGAATTGAAAGTTCAGCTGATATCCGCACTTAAGGAAGTCGGTTATGAGGTAGAAGACTTTGGCGCCGATGAGCTGGTGATAGATGATGATTATCCGGATTTTGTGGTACCTCTTGCCATAGCAGTGGCGAGGGGTGAAGTCGAACGAGGTCTGGCTATCTGTGGAAGCGGGGTAGGAACTTGCGTTGCAGCCAATAAAGTGCATGGTGTGCGTGCTGCATTAATCACCGATTACTTCTCAGCTCATCAGGGAGTGGAGGATGACGATATGAACGTAATGTGCCTGGGAGGACAGGTCACCGGATATTCCCTGTCATGGGATTTAGTCCGGACATTTCTGAACGCTCATTTCATGGGAGATGAAAGATTCAAAAGACGCCTTGCGAAAGTGGGGGCTTTGGAAAAAGAGATGAAGAGATAGAGAATTTCTTCACTTATCTTCTGACAGACAGGACTTAAAACAATCGATTGATTATTGATAAAATCAGGGAGGTAGAAAAGATGAATTTAAAAGAGATTATAATAACTGCAAAGTCACTGGTTGCCGACGACAAAGGCCTGCTGGCAATTGATGAAAGTAATCCAACCTGCAATAAAAGATTTGCAGCGGCAGGGGTTCCTCAAACGGAGGAGTTCCGGCGTTCCTATCGGGAAATGATTATAACAACACCTGGTCTGGGTGAATGTATTAGTGGTATTATTCTCTATGACGAAACGATCAGGCAGCAGAAAAAAGATGGGACTTTATTTATTAAAGCCATCAGCGACATGGGAATCATTCCGGGAATCAAAGTTGATGCTGGCGCAAAGGATATGGCAGGTCACCTGGGAGAGAAAATAACCGAGGGTCTGGATGGATTNNAATGGGCGCCCGTTTTGCCAAGTGGCGGGCAGTGATAGCCATAGGTAATGGAATTCCCAGCCGTGGATGCATAGAGGCTAACGCACACGCGTTGGCCCGTTACGCTGCCTTGTGCCAGGAAGCAGGATTTGTACCCATCGTTGAGCCGGAGGTACTCATGAAAGGTGAGCATACTCTGGAGCAGTGCTTTGAAGTTACAGAGGAAGTCTTGCGAACTGTTTTCAAACAGCTTTATGTACAACGTGTGACACTGGAAGGAATGATTCTGAAACCCAATATGGTACTTCCGGGATTGACCTGTCCTAAACAGGAATCAGTGGACGCGGTAGCCGACGTCACTGTGGAGTGTCTCCTGAGAGCTGTTCCCGCTGCTGTTCCGGGAATTGCTTTTTTGTCGGGTGGCCAATCCGGTGAANNTGGCATTTTCGTTTGCCCGTGCCATTCAACAACCAGCTCTGGAAATCTGGCATGGAGAAGAAGCAAATATTTTAGCAGCCCAACAGGCACTATATCATCGGGCAAGTTCTAACCGGGCTGCCCGACATGGCAAATACAATGCCGAAATAGAAAAGAAATGAAAACGAAAGCAAAAAGAAGTTCCGGGAGTCAAACAGTTCTATATCCGCTTCAATTCGAACCAATATATCAGTATCGGCTCTGGGGAGGCAGACATTTGGCTGATCTGCTTACTGCACCTCTGCCGGGTAACGGTCCTATAGGTGAAGCATGGATTCTCAGCGACCGTGATGACCATCAGAGTCTTGTATCTAATGGACCCCTCAAAGGACATACTATCGGTAAATTAATGAAGAAGGAGCAGGAGCAGTTACTCGGAAAACTTGCCAGGCGCTTCAAGCGGTTCCCTCTGTTGCTGAAGTTCCTCGATGTGCATGAAATGCTGTCAGTGCAGGTACACCCTTCTGATCTTAAAAAGGACTATCTGCCGGTTGGTGAACATGGCAAGACAGAAGCATGGGTTGTGTTGGAGGCAGGGCCGGATAGTCGCATTTTTGCGGGACTTAAACCAGGAACGACAGCTGACAATTTGCAAGAGGCTCTCACAAACGGGACAGTTGCTGATCATTTAGCATACTTCACTCCGAAACCCGGCGATGGCGTTTTTCTGCCGGCAGGAACGGTTCACTCCCTTGGTGGAGATGTTGTGGTGTTTGAGGTTCAACAGAACAGCGACGTGACATTTCGACTATATGATTGGGATCATATTGACTCTAAGACAGGTAAAACCAGGGCACTCCAGGTCGATCAGGCGCTTGCATGTATTGATTTTGCCCAAGGTGCTATACAACCGGTAGTGCCGCTAGTAGAGGGAATAATACCTGTGAGACGTGAGCTGTTTTTTTATTGTGAACATTTCCACTTGTGGCGGCTTCGCGGGGAATCGCCGTTTACTGTCGGTGAAATAGGTGTGCCACGAGTGCTGGTATGCACTGAGGGTATAGGGAAGATAGAACATAACGATATAATTTATACCATTGGAAAAGGAGATATTTTTCTTCTACCTGCCGTAGTCGGAGTTTGTACTTTTAAGCCGCAAAGTGCAGTGACGTTGTTGGAAATTGCTCTACCGGAATAGGTTAATACAAATTTTACATTATGAAAAAACTAATAGTTTTTGATCTTGACGGTACACTTGCTGAAAGTAAATCATCTCTTGATAGTGAAATGTCTTCACTTCTACATGAGCTGCTCGGTATCGTCAAAGTGGCAGTGATTTCAGGAGGCGATTGGTTACAGTTTGAAAAACAAGTTCTTTCCAACCTTTCCCATGATGAAAGCCTGGAGAACCTATCAATCCTTCCTACCTGCGGTACAAAGTTCTACCAATATGGAAAAGATTGGAAAGAGATCTATTCTGAAGATTTCACTGCGGAAGAAAAAAAGAAAATTATCAATTCATTAAAGAAGTCCATCGAATTAGCAGGTTTAAAGATTAAAAAGCTATGGGGAGAGGAAATTGAAGACCGGGGAAGCCAGATAACATTTTCCGCTTTAGGACAGCAAGCTCCAAATGAAGAAAAAGAAAAATGGGATCCTGATTTCACCAAACGTAAAAAGATCAAAATAATTCTTGACACTTTAATTCCCGGGTTTTCTGTTCGATTGGGTGGCGAAACATCCATTGATGTCACCAAACCTGGCATTGACAAAGCCTATGGAATAAGAAAACTTCGTGACACTCTTGGCATTGCAATTAAGGAGATGATTTTCGTAGGTGACGCCTTGTTCCCCGGTGGTAACGATTATCCTGCAGAAGAAGCAGGTGTTGTATCTATCAGGGTCAAAAATCCAACTGAGTCTAAACGGGTGATTGAAACAATTATCGCTTGTTTGGGCAGTGGGCAGTCTGCAAATCTTAATCTGGAGGAGAACGGATGAATGGAATTAAATTGAAACGTCTTGGAAAGATAATGGAGCCGGAACCAGGTAATCCTCAGGAAATAGAAGGTGTCCTGAATCCGGCTGCTACTCGTGGCCCGGATGGTAAACTCTACCTGTTTCCACGGTTAGTCGCAAAGGGCAATTTTTCGCGCATCGGCATTGCCAGAGTTCTTTTTAATGATAATGGTGACCCGTTTGGGGTCGAGCGGCTTTGCATTGCTCTCGAACCTGAAGCTGACTATGAGCTGCGATCTGATGGCAGCGGTGGTTGCGAAGATCCTCGTGTTACTTATATTAAACCACTACAATGCTATATGATGACTTACACGGCACTTTCTCCAAAAGGACCGCGGATTGCCATGGCAATATCAGCTGATTTGTTTCACTGGAAGCGTCTTGGATTGGTAACCTTCGAACCATATAATGGAATAGATTTTGTTCATGTGGACAATAAGGATGCAAGCCTCTTCCCTGTTGCCATTCCTAATCATGCAGGGAAAATGCAATTGGCTATCCTTCACCGGCCTCTTTTTCAAGGTACCAGACCAGAAGAAACTGTCTTCCAGTCAAAGACAAGGGAAGTTGACCTCGATCATGAAAGCATCTGGATTTCCTATTGCCCAATGCCCCTTAAAGGCATTGAACCGGATCATGTAGGCTTATTTAATTCGCATCACCGGCTTGCGACACCTGTATCGCCATGGGAGAGACTCAAAATTGGCGGAGGAACTCCGCCAGTCCTTACCAGACATGGTTGGCTTATTCTTTACCACGGAGTCAGTGAAATGCCTGATCAGGGCAAAGAGGGGAAGCATTTATGCTATTCGGCCGGTGTAATGGTGTTATCAAAGGATCATCCGCAAGTGATACACTATCGTTCAGTGGAACCGGTATTGAAACCAGAACTAAAACAAGAACGTCAGGGAACTATTTCAAATGTAGTGTTCCCTACCGGTATTGACCAGCGTGACGATCTTGGTTTACCGGACCGCTTCGATGTGTATTATGGTATGGCTGATAACAGAATTGGCGTTGCACGTCTTGATTTGCCGGATATTTTGCCGCCCGAAGGAATCGCGGACAATCCGGATTCAAAGGTGTAATGAAGTATATAAAGTATAATCATTTGGAAAATGTGTAAATGATATAACTTTTTTCAAAAGAAATGTAATACTAATTAAGTTAAAGGTGCTGACTTTTGGAAAAATGACGCTATGGAAAAGAATTTGGTTATCATGATAATATTTGTTTTAGCTTCTATTGCCTTAATAATCTTTCTGATTAAAAAAAATCATAAAGACAGAAAAGGTTTATTCAAAAAAATGCCAGGAGACTATCCAGATCCAAAAAAGGTTGAATCTGAATTTGATTCTGTAGATAAATAGATAAGCAGATATGAGGCAAAAACATTCACATACTAAAGTGATCTCAACTTTAGATCATGAATCAAATAGTAAAGACATTATTTATTAAATGTATAATGGTTGTTAAAATTTAAGGGAAATAATTAAAATATAAATTATGAAAGTATTAATAGTGTTAACCTCCCATAGTAATTTGGGAAATACTGGCGAAAAAACCGGTTTCTGGATAGAAGAATTTGCAGCACCCTATTATGTATTAGCTGATGCCGGGGCAGAATTGACCATAGCCTCTCCAAGAGGAGGTCAACCACCGGTTGACCCTAAAAGTGAATCTTCTGATGCGCAAACACCTGCAACTGAAAAATTTTATAGTGATAACGTATTGATAGATAAAGTTGCTCATACGATAAAGCTAAGTGAAGTAAATCAGGCGGATTATGATGCAGTATTTTATCCTGGAGGTCATGGTCCATTATGGGATCTTGCTACCGATACAATATCTATTACTTTAATAGAGGACTTTTATAAGTCCAATAAGCCTGTGGCTTTTGTATGTCATGCACCGGCAGCACTGATTAAAGTTAAAGCACCAAATGGCGATCCTTTAGTAAAGGGCAAGGAGGTTACATGTTTTTCAGATACTGAGGAAGAGGCTATTAAATTAACTGAAGCAGTTCCCTTTCTATTAGAAGACGAACTTAAAAAAATGGGTGCACTTTACAGCAAAGGAGATAATTGGAGTTCTTATGTGAAAAAAGACGGGTTATTAATCACAGGTCAAAATCCGGCATCATCAGAAGCAGTAGCCAGACTGCTTTTAACCGCAATCAATGAAAAGAAATAATTTCATTGATAAACAGCACCAAAAAATCAGGAAGTGGAAATACAATATTTTAAACGCATCAGGGGGAAAAATAAAGATTATATTAAAAATTTTAAATGATTTACCAGAAAATGTTCTGGGTGTTTCGGCAGAAGGAAAAATAACCGGAACAGATTATGAAACTGTTTTAATACCTGCCATAGAGGAAAAGTTTAAAACAAACAAAAAAATCCGGATGATATACCAGCTTGGAAACAAATTTTCAGGCTTTGACTTTACAGCAATGCTCGATGATGCTAAGATGGGAATGAAACATTTATCTGCCTGGGACAGGATCGCTCTGGTCTCCGATCATGAGATGATAAATACTTTTGCAAAATTCTTTGGTCATATGCTGTCATGCGAGCTTCGCATATTTAGAAATGCTGAATTGGATGATGCAAAAAAATGGATCTCTGAAAATTAATAAGAGTGAAATCATGGTCAAGAAAAAGGAGAAGAAAAAAATATTGAACAAACTTTATATAGAACTGGTAAAGCTGCAAAAGGAGATTATTTCTTCTAACCTTAAATTGCTGGTAATTCTTGAAGGCAGGGATGCAGCTGGTAAGGATGGGACTATAAAAAGAATTATCAAACACCTCAGTCCACGAGAAACCAGAGTTGTAGCCTTGAATAAGCCTTCTGACAGGCAGCAGCTTGAATGGTACTTCCAGCGTTACTCAGTTCATTTGCCGGTATCAGGCGAATTTGTACTTCTGAATCGAAGCTGGTATAACCGTGTTGGGGTAGAAAAAGTTATGGGTTTCTGTACGAATAAAGAATACAAATCTTTTTTTACAGAAGTTGAATTATTTGAGGAGATGCTGGTGGATGCAGGCTTCATAGTTCTTAAATATTATCTCGATGTCAGCAAAAAGGAACAGGAAAGAAGGCTAAAGGACCGTGAGACTGACCCGCTCAAACAATGGAAAATTAGTCCAATTGATAATGAAGCTAAAAAGTTTTGGAAAGATTATTCTGAAGCCCGTAATGAGATGTTGTTAAGAACAAATTTCAAGCACTCTCCATGGTTCGTGGTGCATGCTGATAAGAAGAATGCGGCTCATATAGCTCTCATTACTCATCTTTTAAGTCAGTTGGAATACCAAAATAAGGACAAAATAATATTATCTCATGATTATGAATTAGTTTATCCTGCCACACCCGAAAATATAAATACTAAGCTTTATTGATTTAGAATTAATCATTTCGGTTTATAAAAATCAAAAAAAGTTACCAATAATGGAACACAATCACAACATGCCAAAGAATTCCAACCCGAAGCCGTCACATGACGAGGTGGCAAAAAAAGCATATGATATCTATGTTAAGGAGGGTCGCCCGAAGGGACATGACATGCAAAATTGGTTGGAGGCCGAAACTAAAATGCATAATTCAGGACCCGATCATCATGCTCACATGGCGGCGGATTTCCAAAAACGGTTTTGGATCTCTCTGATCCTGACACTTCCGATTCTTGTCCTCTCACCAATGCTCCAGAAGCTGGCAGGTCTGCGGGAAGTAATTCATTTTTCAGGCGACATCTACGTCCTGTTTGGCATTTCATCTGCAGTCTTTTGGTATGGTGGATGGCCTTTTCTCAAAGGGTTGTTCGCAGAACTTAAATCTCGCCAGCCAGGGATGATGATACTCATCTCGGTAGCTATTTCTACAGCTTATTTTTACAGCAGCGCTGTAGTGTTTGGTCTTACCGGAAAGATGTTTTTCTGGGAACTGGCATCATTAATTGATATCATGTTGCTCGGGCATTGGATTGAGATGAAGTCAGTTATGGGTGCATCACGAGCTTTAGAAGAGTTGGCTAAACTTATGCCATCCGATGCACATAAACTCATGGCCGACGGCGGCGTGAAGGATGTGCCGCTTGGGGAACTTGCAGTGAATGATAAAGTATTGATTAAACCGGGTGAAAAAATCCCTGCAGACGGTGTAATAGTTGATGGAGAAAGCTCAGTGAATGAGGCGATGCTTACCGGGGAGTCAACTCCGGCAGCAAAAAAGAAAGGCGAAAAGGTAATCGGCGGTTCAATTAACGGAGAAGGTTCGCTGACTATCGAGGTAAAAGGCACCGGCAAGGATTCATTCCTGTCACAGGTTATAAATCTTGTAAAACAGGCACAGGAAAGTAAATCAAAGACCCAGGACCTCGCCAATACTGCAGCAAAGTGGCTTACTATTGTTGCCCTGAGTGGCGGAGTAATTACCCTTATTGTTTGGTTGGCACTCATAGGCAAGGATTTTTCATTTGCCATCGAACGTGCAGTTACTGTGATGGTCATAGCCTGTCCTCATGCTCTTGGTCTTGCCGTTCCGCTGGTGGTAGCTGTCTCCACGGCACTGGCAGCGAAAAACGGCTTGCTAATACGTAATCGCGTTTCTTTAGAAGGCGCCCGAAAACTTCAGGCAGTGATTTTTGATAAAACAGGTACACTTACCGAGGGTCGTTTTGGAGTCACAGATACACTTATACTTTCACAAGACATTGACGAAGAAACACTACGTAAATATGCAGCCTCAGTAGACGCGAATTCTGAACATCCCATCGCTAAAGCCATCACCGCTTCTTCGGAAAAGAGACTTCCCGTAGAAAACTTTAAAAGCATCCCGGGCAAAGGGGCCGAAGGAAGGGTTGATGGCAAAAATATTAAAGTGGTCAGTCCTGGTTTCCTTCATGATCAGAATATCGAAATGAACGACAAGCGTATCGAGCCATTGCAGGTACAGGGAAAGACAGTTGTGTTCGTGCTTGTTGATGGTATTTTGAAAGGAGCGATCGCTCTGGCAGACATAGTCCGGCCAGAAGCAAAGCAAGCCATCGATGCTCTTAAAGCTTTGAATATCCGCTGCATGATGCTTACCGGAGATAACAAAGCTACAGCCAAATGGGTCTCAGATCAAATCGGTCTGGATGAATATTTCGCAGAAGTCCTGCCCCAGGATAAAGCCGCCAAAGTGAAGGAGGTGCAATCACGTGGCATTTTGGTAGCTATGACCGGCGATGGAGTAAACGATGCGCCTGCACTTGCTCAAGCCGATTTAAGTATCGCTATTGGAGCAGGTTCTGATGTGGCAGTCGAAACGGCAGACGTTATTCTGGTGCGAAGCAATCCATTAGATGTTGTGTCCATCCTTAAGCTTTCCCAGGCCACTTATCGTAAAATGATTCAAAACCTTATATGGGCAACTGGCTACAACACCATTGCAATTCCTCTGGCTGCAGGAGCACTTTACACTTGGGGTGTGCTGCTCACTCCTGCGTTGGGAGCAGCTCTGATGTCTGTAAGCACAGTGATTGTTGCCATTAACGCAAGAATGTTGAGACTGAAAGCAGAAATCAAATAAAATGTGACACTAGCATTCAAGGAAGAACCATTGTTTCTCTTCATCTTCGCCGGCAAGAAACTGGAGAACAAGTCCGAAAACAACTTATTCGAAAATGCGTAAATGATGTAATTTATTTCAAAAGTTATGTAACACTTATCCAGTCGAAGGTAGCGACATTTACCTTGAAAAAATATAAACAAATTAAAATCATGTTAACAATTATCAATGATTTACCAGACAATGTTCTGGGCGTTTCAGGAGAAGGAAAAATTACAGGAAAGGACTATGAAACTGTCTTAATTCCAGCCATAGCTGAAAAGTTTAAAGCAAATAAAAAACTCAGGATGCTTTATCATCTTGGAGTCAACTTTTCCGGATTTGATCTCAGCGCTATGCTGGATGATGCAAAGATGGGAATGAAACATTTATCTGCATGGGATCGGATTGCTTTGGTCTCTGACCATCAGATGATCAATACTTTTGCAAAATTCTTTGGTCATATGCTGTCATGCGAACTTCGCATATTTAAAAATGCCGAGATGGGAGAAGCAAAAAAGTGGATTACTGAATAAAGGAACATTCTAATTCTTCATAAAAAAGAAACAAGAATATGTACCTCTTTAGATGGAAACACTTTTAAAAAATACGGATAATTCATTAAATAACGGAAAAGTAATTTCTGTAAGGGGAAGTGTGGTAGATGTATGGTTTGAAAATAATTTGCCATCAATTTACACATCGCTTCACTCTGGAAAGGATAATCAAATAGTCATTGAAGTACTTACCCAGCTGGATGTGCACCGTGTACGGGGTATTGCATTAACTCCTACTCAGGGATTATCGAGAGGCATGGCTGTGGTAACAGATGGCAAGGAACTTAAAGTGCCAGTGGGAAAAAAGATTATGGGTCGGATGTTCGATGTATTCGGCACTACCATTGATCATCAGAAACCATTGTCAGGTGTTGAGTGGCGTAATATACATCAATCACCTCCTGCATTAGCAAAACGATCAACAAAATCCGAGGTTTTTGTTACTGGTATTAAAGCCATTGATGTTCTTATCCCATTAGAACGTGGAGGAAAAGCCGGTTTATTTGGAGGAGCCGGTGTAGGCAAGACAGTTCTGCTTACAGAGATGATCCACAATATGGTCGGACATAACAAAGGAGTTAGTATGTTTTGCGGCATTGGAGAACGTTGCCGTGAAGGTCATGAACTTTATCATGATATGAAAGAAGCTGGAGTATTGAAGAACATGGTGATGATGTTCGGACAGATGAATGAACCTCCAGGTGCACGCTTTCGTGTTGGTCATGCAGCTTTAACAATGGCTGAATATTTTCGTGATGATGAACACCGTGATGTTTTATTGCTTATTGATAATATTTTCCGCTTTATACAGGCGGGAATGGAAGTATCAGGTTTAATGGGACAAATGCCTTCACGTTTGGGTTACCAGCCAACAATGGGAACTGAATTGTCACAGCTGGAGGAGCGGATCGCCAACACCGATACAGGAGCCATAACATCTATTCAAGCTGTTTATGTGCCTGCTGACGATTTAACTGATCCAGCTGCAGTTCATACGTTTTCCCATCTTTCTGCATCCATTGTTCTCTCAAGGAAAAAAGCAAGTGAGGGTCTTTATCCTGCTATTGATTTGTTGCAATCCAATTCTAAAATGGCCACACCTTCAATAATTGGCGAAAGACATTATGCCCTTGCTCAGGAAATAAGGCATACACTCGCACAATATGAAGAACTCAAGGATATTATTGCTATGCTTGGTCTGGAACAATTATCTATTGATGACCGTAATGTAGTAAACCGGGCACGACGTTTGGAACGATTTCTTACCCAGCCTTTTTTCACCACCGAACAATTTAGTGGAATGAAAGGAAAGGAAGTAAATCTGGACGATGCTCTTAGCGGTTGTGAACGCATTCTTTCGGATGAGTATAAGGATTTTCCGGAAAGCGCCTTTTATATGATAGGATCAATAGATGAAGCAAAAAATAAATCAAATAAAAATACTGAAAAAAATAATTCAGATTCTGCAGTAAAAGAAATTAAAGATGCCGATAAGAATAAATCCGGATCTTCAATAAAAGCAAACAAAAAGGCTAAAAAAAATAGGTCAGATTCTGTAAATAAAGTGAAATCCGGGAAAGAAAAGAAAACCAAATAGAGATGGATAAAATAGCAATGAATCTAAAGATTCTTCTGCCATTCAGGATATTCGCAGATATTAAAAATGTCAATAGTATTGTTGCAGAAACAAGTGAAGGTTTCTTTGGCTTATTACCGCAAAGACTCGATTGTGTAGCAGCATTAGTCCCTGGTATTTTTACTTATGAAACGGACTCAAAAAGCGTTCATTATTTAGCTGTGGATAAGGGCGTCCTGGTTAAAACAGGTACTCAGGTCCTGGTATCTGTTCGCAATGCAATTGGGGGATCAGATCTTGATAAGATGCATGAATCTGTAGAAAAGGAGTTTAAGGATTTGGATGAAAACGAAAAAAACGTTCGTTCTGTGACAGCAAAAATGGAAAGCGGATTCATTTACAATATGATAAAATTTCGCAAAGAATAAAAATGAAACCAACAGAAAAAAAAGACACAAATTATTTTGCTAATGAGGTTGGAGAGAAAGCAAAGCGCAAACTGAAAGCTCTGGGTGAAAGTAAGAGAAGCGTTTGGTTTGGATTGGGAATGTTTGGCATTATAGGTTGGACGGTTGCAGTTCCTACATTGCTCGGAGCGGCATTGGGGATATGGCTGGATAAAAAGCATCCTGAATCATTTTCCTGGACTTTGACCTGCTTGATATTAGGTTTATTCGCAGGCTGCCTGATTGCATGGCATTGGATAACGAAAGAACATAAAGAGATGAACCAAAAAGACGAAAAAGATGAATGAAATTGTATTCATGATTTTGGCATTTATTGGAGGATTATTACTGGGAACCATATTCTTTGGCGGGCTTTGGTTTACAGTAAGAAAGTTAGTCAACTCAAAAATACCTGCATTATGGTTTTTGGGTAGTTTTATTTTGCGAGTAAGTGTCACATTGATAGGATTTTATTATATATCTACCGGCAGTTGGCAAAGACTTCTTATCTGCATGGCAGGCTTTATAACTGCTCGTTATTCTGTCATATACTTCACAAAATCGAATAAGGAAAAGCAAGTTCTGTTACAAAAAGAGGTCAGTCATGAAACTTAGTCCGGACGAAACTATTTTTTGGCAACATGGTTTTATAACCATCAACCTGACTATTGTTACCACCTGGGCAATAATGCTGATACTGGTGGCTGTATCAGTATTAATAACACGAAAACTTAAAACAGGCATTCATATTTCGCGCTGGCAGTGCATTCTGGAAATGCTGATAACTTTTATGAACGACCAAATTAAAGAAGTCGGGTTAAATCATCCTGAAGAATATATTGGTTTTATCGGCACTCTGTTTTTATTTATCGGTACTGCCAATATTTGCATAATTCTTCCATGGTACGAAGCGCCTACCGGTTCCTTGTCCACGACTGCTGCCCTTGCAATTTCTGTTTTTATGGCAGTACCGTTTTTTGGTATTATGAAGAGTGGATTGCCAGGTTACCTGAAATCATATTTAAAACCAACATTCATTATGTTACCATTTAATCTTATTAGTGAAATCTCACGAACGCTGGCATTAGCTGTGAGATTATTTGGTAATATCATGAGTGGAGGAATGATTGTTGCAATACTGTTAAGTATAACACCATTAATATTTCCAATCGTAATGAAAGCTCTTGGTTTGCTAACAGGTATGGTGCAGGCATATATCTTCAGTATCCTGGCAACAGTTTATATTGCCGGAGCAGTAGAAGGAGCCAGAAAATCAGAAAAAACAAAAGCAATAACAACTAAATAAAAGGAGGATAAGAAAATGGATAGTGTAACTATTATTGGAGTAGCTTCAATTGTAACAGCCGGGCTTACTACAGGCATCGGTTGTATGATGCCTGCCCTTGGAGAAGGTAAATCAGTATCATCGGCATTAAGTTCCATTGCACAGCAGCCCGATGCGGCACCAACCATCACCAGAACTTTATTCGTGGGATTGGCAATGATTGAGTCAACAGCAATATATTGTTTCGTAGTCTCGATGATTCTAATCTTTGCTAACCCGTTCTGGAATCATATCATTGCAAAGTAAAAAACACAAAATGAAAATTAACTGGTTCACAGTAATAGCTCAGATAATTAATTTCTTCGTTTTGGTGTGGCTGTTAAGACGATTTCTTTATAAACCAGTACTCAAGGCCATTGACGAACGTGAGAACAAAATTGCGTCCCAATTGAAAGATGCACAAGCTAAAGAGACTGAAGCTAAAAAGGAACAGGTCGAATTCCTGAAAAAAAATGAAAAGTTTGATCAGCAAAAGAAAAAGCTGATGGACAACGTTATTGCCGAAACAAATGAAGAGCGGGAGAAGCTACTTGAAGGGGCAAGGAATGAAGCCGCTGCTTTGCGTTCCAAGCTGGAAAAATCATTGAATGCCATACAAGAGAACCTTGAGCATGATATTGCGCAAAAGACACAGAACGAAGTCTTCGCCATAACAAGAAAAACTCTTAAAGACCTTGCATCCATGAGTTTGGAAGAACAATCGGTAAATATCTTTGTCGGTCATTTAAAGGAATCAAAAAATGAGGAGAAAAAGAAACTTATTGAGGCTTTCAGAACCGGTTCAAATTCCATACTGGTGCAAACCGCATATGATTTGCCTCCAAAACAGCAAACCGAAATTAAAAGTACTGTAAATGAAATACTCGGCACAAAACCTCAGTTTCAATTTAAAACTGTACCCGAATTAATTGGCGGTATTGAACTTACCTCCAATGGATACAAACTGGCTTGGAGTATTTCAGAGTACCTAAGTTCAATTCAAAAAAGTATCTCCGAAACGTTGAAAGCAGAATTAGAAGAAGAACCTAAAAAAATGCCGGATGCAAACGACAAAGAGAAACAGGAACCGAAAGCAAAGCAAAAAG
Source organism: Bacteroidales bacterium (assembly GCA_003141525.1). Lineage (GTDB taxonomy): Bacteria > Bacteroidota > Bacteroidia > Bacteroidales > VadinHA17 > LD21. The sequence continues at coordinate 11,864 of PLML01000013.1, read as the reverse complement.
TTCAAGTGAAGACGAAAGCAAAAATAAAATTAATACCTAAAGGGAAGGATATGAAAGCTTCTAAATCAAAACCAAAAGTAAAATCGGTAACCAGTAAATAGTAATAACTTCTTCAATATGCCAATACACCAATTTAATAAAACTATAGATAATACTTTTGATCAATTAGCCAGGAGTAGAAAAAGATTTATTCTTCCTTTGGTCCCCCGTGAGGTGGGTTCAGTAATCAGCGTATCAGCTGGAATTGTTAAAGTTTTGGGCCTTCCGGGTGCAGGTTTTGAAGAACTGTTGAAGTTTCCAAATGGTTTATTTGGTATAGCATACAATATTGATGAAGATTCGATAGGGGCAATTCTTCTTGGTGAAGATTCCTTNNTCTTTTAAACAACGCCTGCCTATTGAGCGACCAGCTCCGGCTATAATGGATCGTGATACGGTTTCCCTTCCATTACAAACAGGATTAAAGGTTATCGATGCACTCATACCTATTGGTCGCGGACAGCGTGAATTGATTTTAGGTGACCGTCAGACAGGCAAAACAGCCATTGCAGTTGACACGATACTCAATCAAAATGATAAAAATGTAATTTGCGTTTATTGCGCTATCGGACAGAGGGCATCATCCATTGCAAAAGTAATAGCTAACCTGGAAGAAAAAGGCGCAATGGAATATACTATTGTAGTAGCTACAGAAGGGAACAACGCCCCTGGATTGAAATACATCGCTCCGTATGCTGCCACTAGCATTGCTGAATATTTTATGGAACAAGGCCGCGATGTGCTTATAGTATATGATGACCTGACACATCACGCACGTGCCTATCGTGAACTATCACTTTTGTTGAGAAGACCTCCCGGACGTGAAGCGTTTCCGGGAGACATCTTTTACATACATTCAAGATTATTGGAAAGGGCGACTCACCTGAGTGATAAACTGAAAGGAGGTTCGCTTACTGCATTACCAATTATCGAAACTGAAGCTCAGGATATTTCTGCATACATTCCTACAAATCTTATTTCCATAACCGATGGACAGATCTACTTATCTCCGAAACTTTTTGAATTGGGAATATTACCTGCAGTTGACGTCGGTAAATCAGTTTCCCGTGTAGGAGGTAAAGCTCAACTACCTGCATATCGTTCTATTACAGGTAACCTGAAATTGGCTTATTCTCAGTTTGAAGAACTAGAAACCTTTTCCCGTTTTGGTACACGACTGGATGAAAATACGCGGAAAATAATTGAACATGGGAAGCGTATTCGAGTCTGTCTCAAACAAAATGAACTTCATCCAATGCCTGTTCCTGAACAGATTGTCATTCTTCTTGCATTGTCGGGCGGACTTTTTGATGTTGTACCCGTTAACAAGGTGCAGGAGGCGGAAGCGGCATTGCAGAAGATAATTACAGAACTTCCAAAGGAGGTGCTCAACCGGTTATTGTCAGATAATGACCTGAACGATACAGACCGTGAAATAATTTTGAAAATTGCCGGTGATACACTTGCTCCTTTTATTGATAAGCCCGAACCAAAATCTGCATCAGAGACAGAAACAAAACCAAAACCAAAAAATGAGCCTGAACCTGAACTAGATCAAAATCAGAAGTGATGGATACATTAGAAAACCTGCGCAGAAAACTGGACGGTGCAAATGATATAAAATCAGTTGTCAGGACGATGAAAGCTGTGGCAGCTTCTAATATTGGACAATACGAAATGGCTGTTGAATCGCTTGGAGACTATTACCATACCATAGCTTTAGGCATAATTGCGTATTTCAGGCAAGAGAAACTTGATATTATAACAGAGAAGCAAGTCCGAGGGAAAAATAATGAAAAATTGATATGCGCAATAGTTTTTGGATCTAATCAGGGTTTAGTAGGGCAGTTTAATGATTCACTTGCAGGGTTTGTATCCAAATCACTCAATAGCTTACAGGGTAAAAAGGAAATATGGGCTGTTGGTGAACGTGTTCATTTGCTCCTATCAGATGTTGGCTTTAATATAACAAATCATTTCCCGGTTCCTGGTTCTGTCAAGGCGATTACACCACTGGTCGGGCAAATTTTGGTAAAAAGTGAAGAGAGCAGGGAAAAAGGAGATGCGAAAGAAGTTTACATTTTTCATAATCAACCGGTATCACCGGCAGTGTACGAACCTGTTAGTCAGAGGTTATTACCTTTAGATGAAAAATGGAGAAAGACATTATCGGAACTTAAATGGCCAACCAATAAAGTACCACAGGTACTTGGTGAAATCAGGACAACCTTGTTGGAACTGATTGATGGGTACCTTTTTGTTTCTTTGTTCAAAGCATGCGCCGAATCTTTAGCAAGTGAAAATTCAAGTCGTTTGGCTGCCATGCAAAGAGCTGAAAAAAACATAGAAGAAATGTTGGACGATCTTAACCATAAGTTTCATAGTTTGCGACAGAGTACTATTGATGAAGAATTGTTTGACGTAGTTTCCGGCTTCGAGGCACTGAAAGATGATGCCCAAAATAAAATTTAAAATTTTTTACATTAGTATCGTATGTTTCAAATGTTTCACCCCTTTTCGAAGATTGATTGTTGATTAACTCGCCAATAAGGTTCCAATAGGAAGAAATCGTTAATGGATTGTTACACCTTTTTAATATGTATTTTACCTGGCAATTAGCCACTTAAATGACGTTATTAGGTGTAATATTATTTATCTGAAAATTAAAAACCCTTGTAACGTATTAAATTACAAGGATTTATATTTTTAAAAAAGTGAACCTGAAGGGACTGCATGTTAGGTGAAAATAGATTGATAGCTGGGGTGATCCGGCTTCTTGGGATCCTTCAAAACATCTATACCCAACAATGACTATCCACCTTAGATACATGTTGAGACCTTGGATTTTATTAACTCAACCAATTCAGGTTCCATAAAGCAATAACAATCGGGTATATCAAGTGTTATCATAATCTTTCCTTTGGTTTCATCAGGAAACTTCTTTTTCATAAAAGTTGTCTGTTTTTCTTCCATGGCAAAGATCATTTCAGCCCAATGGATGAGTTCAGGTGAAATTTTTACTTTTGCAATATACGCTGTTCCTGCAGATTTAGTTTCATGCAGGTCATCTGAAGCATATATGCACTCTGCTGTACGACTGCGCATTTGGTTAAACCTGCAAATGAAAAGTAAATTCATAAATTTTATTGACTGGTGAATAGGTATAATGGAATTTGACATAAAAATAAACCCTCCAGTTATATGGAAACGGATTATTGTCTGATTATTTTACCTTTGACCTACATTCTCCGGGGATACATATATAATTATAAAGTTGAGACATACTCTTTCAAGGAAGACCTGAAACGGATCCTTTCGTTTTGTACATGTGAACGCAAATTAAAAGCAACATTTTCATCAAATATATTTTTAATTGCTTCTCTGCACAGCGCTTGTAATTTGTTAGGTTCTATCGCATCCAGTTCAACTTGTCCTAATCCTGTCCAAGTTGCACTACGGGGATCTCCACTCTTCACTAGCGCCGGAGGTAATTTCCATTCTATCACCTGTTCCTTCATTAAAGCAATACGCTTCACTTCAACATCAAAACAGCCAAGGTTGTTAATCTTTTCTTTAATACTTCTAACAATATCTTCCCCACTGGGATCATAATCACCAAAATACAGGATAATAGGATGATAACCTTCCTTTGAAGCTTTAATTAACCTGTTTGTAATATCATAAAGAAATGTAAGACTCGGATAACCTTTACAAGCTCCCAAAGTAACATTCCAATCTTTGCAGACACTCATAAATACACTTTGCAAAGCTTTCTTTTCAATCAAGACTTCAGGATAATAATACTGATTTTGCCACTTGTTTCTTGAATAGCTTGTCATCCATATACCTATTTGTTCCTTAGCTTCCTCAATTTTATCTTCTAGCGAAATATCTTTATATTCTGTTTCCCCAATCATAAAGCGATCGAGGTCGGAAAATGTATCGAAATCGATTAATCCATCCCATCTTGCACTTCCCATCGCATTTACAATCCTCTTATAATGCCTTGTATCATTTGTCATACCACCAATTGCAACAAGTCTATAATGAAGACCCCTTATTGTTAAAATACCTTTATCATATCCTTTTATAATCTCCAAAGAATTTTCAATAATCCATTTTTTAGTGTAAGTGTCCTTCATCCTTTAATTCATAAACTCTCGTCTGCCATCTAGTAGCAGTTATTTTTTTCAAAGTAGGTTTTGCTCTCATTTTTAGTCTTTTTAATTGTTTTAATATTATTTTTATTTTGATTGCGAATATAATAGAATCGTTCTAAATAAGCAAGAGTTTTTAAAAATATTGGTTAGAGGCAAATCTTACAATTAATATACACAAGATAAGGAAAGTCAGTTACCTTGGCATTAATTGACCATAAAATATTAAACCCCATAGTTCTCATTTTAATGCTTTTCAGTAATTTAAAAGTAAGGTATATGATAATTATACCTTTTCGGTTATAATTGATCTCAATAATAGGAAGTCTAATTCCGCAGGGATCTATAAAAACCACATACACGACATGAAATACATTTATTAAGCCAACTTTTCTATGAAAAACATTAATTTCAGGAAAGGACAATAAATATTGTAATGTACATTTAGGGAAAAGGATTAAAAGCCGAAGTCTAAAAGATCATCCTGTTTGGTTACTTCCTGCCACAACTTTCTGGACATAAATTCATCAAATTCTCTATTATCCATTATTTGCCAGATAAAATAATCTCTTGGCTTCATTATTTGGCTTACTGTGATGATTTGATTCCTGTTAAAGAAATAGAGTGAACAGTACAGATACCCTTTGACACAATAAACATCAATAAGTCGTACAATATGTACATTCCCATTTTCTCTGAATGTATATATATAATTCAATTTTAATACATTACCTATTGTATAAATGCTATCATGATCTAAGTAGTGCCAAGTAGAGATGAAGAGACAATCAAAACGGAGCAATAAGCCATGCAATGATATTATATGACACTTTAGGAAGAATTGTAACTTAATAAATAATAACCTTATATCTAGCCACTTACGGGATCCCCCGTAATCCGGCCCCGCGTGGCACCCTCCACATATTGAGGAGTGGTGCGGCGTAAAGATCTTCTTTAAACTTATCATAATTAGCTCTTTTTCATAAATACTGAGAGCGATTGAAATCAGGATAACGTTTCAAAAAAAATATTTTCCAATAAGTTTTTCATTTTTCCAATAATCTTGGCTTTGAAAAAAATTCCAAAATTTTAAAAAAAATTATAAAAATTATTGGATAGCTTATAAGTGATTGATATAGACTTATTTAAAATCTATTTTCGAATAATTCTTATTATTCTCATATTTAGATGTTGAAGAAAAAGTTTGTGGCAGATTTTGGCAGGTTTTGTGGCAGATTCTGTAGCAGGAAGCACAAAACCTCTTGATTATAAAGAGGTTTTGGAGTCTAATGCGTGGTGCGGATGGGAGCGAAGTCAAACATAAACGGAAAACCACCTGATATCATGAACGAGAAAAACAGAAGTGATTTATTTAGTAATACCAAAAAATGCTCTCCCTCAATATTTGCAATTAAAAAAAGAAAATAAAACCATTGTGCATATAAATTTTTTATATCTTCGTTTCGTAATTAGACGAAACACTAAATGAAATGGAGATAAAGGAAAAGGTGAATGTGTATACTGATAAACAGGAAAAGATAGCCAGGTACTCAAAAGCATTGGGACATCCTGTAAGAGTGTTTATAATGGATTTTCTGGTAAAGAATACAGATAAGTGTTGTTATAGCGGGGATATGGCAGAAGAACTTCCCATTGCCCGTTCAACACTCTCTCAGCATCTGAAAGAATTAAAAGAAGCTGGTTTGATTCAGGGTGAAATAAATCCTCCTTATATTAAATATTGTATAAATAAGACCGGTTGGTCAGAGGCCAAAGAGTTACTTGGCACTTTTTTTAATAGAAAATAGTAAATAATTATATAATGGAAATAAAAATATTAGGCACAGGTTGTTCAAAATGCAAAACCCTTGAGGAAATTGCCCGTAAAGTTGTAAAAGATAATTGCATTGATGCTAATATCACAAAGGTTGAAGACATAGTTGAAATTATGAAATTCAACATCATGACAACTCCCGCCCTGGTTGTAAACGAAAAAGTTGTTTCAAAAGGACGTATACCATCAGCTGATGAGATAAAACAATTTTTAACCAAATAATTCAATAGCCCCATGAGAAAATTATTTTTAATAAGTTTTGTATTGATAATCCTGGTTGGTATTTCATGCAATGCCCAGACAAACCAGAAAACGTCTCCGGCAGTTTCAAAGAATGGCGATATTGAGGTTTATTACTTTCACATGACATTACGCTGTACAACCTGCAAAACTGTGGAAGCAGAAGCCAGAAAAAATGTTGAGTTGCTCTATGCTGATCAGGTTAAAGCCGGGAAAATAAGTTTTACTGCCCTAAATCTTGAAGAAGCAACCGGAAAAGCAATGGGTGAAAAACTGGGTGTAAACAGTCAGACGCTCCTGATCGTAAAAGGTGACCAGAAGATCAATATTACAAATGAGGGTTTTCTTTATGCTGTTTCTCAGCCACAAAAATTCACTGAGGTTATGAAATCGAAGATTGATCCTCTTATTAAATAATAATCAGGCTCAGAAAGTCTATTCTCTCTTTTTCGAATTTAAACCAATATTTCCATAATGGAATTTCTTACAAATCTTCTTGATAATAGTTCAATGCCATGGATTACAGCCTTATTACTAGGTCTGATGACCGCTATCAGTCCTTGTCCATTGGCTACAAACATTACAGCAGTCGGATTTATCAGTAAAGATTTGGAAAACCGTAACAGAGTCTTTTTCAACGGATTGTTTTACACACTTGGAAGAGCAATAACTTATACCCTGATTCCATTAATTATATATATTGGTGCAGACCAGTTTAAATTCTCAGGATTCTTCCAGCGGTACGGTGAGAAAATCATCGGTCCACTGTTGTTATTAATCGGGATTTTTATGCTTGATGTCATCAGGATAAATTTCCCCGGCTTTGCCAGACTCTCAGAGAAGATGGAAAATAGAAAGTCGTGGAGGTTTATTGATGCAATATTGCTGGGAATGGTTTTTGCTCTTGCTTTTTGCCCTTATAGTGGTGTGTTGTATTTCGGTATGCTTGTTCCCTTAACCGTATCAAGTGCATCTGGACTATATCTGCCAGTAATATTTGCTGTTGCAACAGGTATCCCGGTAATCATATTTGCATGGGTTCTGGCTTATACTTTATCAGGATTAGCTGGCCTTTACAATAAAATAAAAATATTTGAACTCTGGTTCAGAAGAGTAATTGCTGTAGTCTTCATCCTTGTTGGTCTTTATTACATTTTCAGAATTTACTTATAAAAAAATTTGCAAATTTATTTCGTAGTATGACGAAATATTAATTCTTATCAAATGAAAAACATTAAAACAAATATCTGGTTACCTGTTGTTTTGTTACCTGTCTGGTACATAATATATCATTACCTCCAACCTGGAACCAACTGGTTAATTGATTCGGTTTTCGCAATGACTAAAGGGGCACATCTCACTGAGGCTATCCGCTTCTTTGTTTTTGAATTCCCAAAAGTCATGATGTTGCTAACACTCATTATTTTCTTTGTAGGAATAATCAGGACATATTTCACACCCGAAAGAACCCGTAAAGCACTTGAGGGGAAAAAGACCTTCACAGGAAATTTAATGGCATCAGCATTAGGCATCGTAACTCCATTCTGTTCATGTTCGGCTATCCCTTTATTTCTGGGTTTCGTTGAAGCTGGCGTTCCGCTTGGAGTCACATTTTCTTTTCTTATTTCATCTCCAATGATCAATGAAGTTGCTGTAGTTCTTTTGTATGGAATGTTTGGATGGAAGGTAGCTTTGATATATGTGGGAACAGGACTGGTTATAGCAATCGTTGCCGGATGGGTAATTGGTTTGCTGAAGCTCGAAAAATGGGTGGAACCATGGGTCTATGAGACACATCTGGGTAATAATGGAGAGGAAGAAGAAAAAATAACATTCGCTACCAGAATCAGTCTCGGGTATGATGCCATAAGGGATATAGTCGGAAAAGTATGGATCTATGTAGCATTAGGTATCGCAGTCGGAGCCGGTGCTCATGGGTATGTCCCGGAAGAATTTATGGCAGCGTTAATGGGTAAATCTGCATGGTATTCAGTCCCATTGTCAGTTTTAATTGGTATTCCACTATATTCCAATGCTGCAGGTATTGTGCCGATTGTATCGGTACTAATTGAAAAAGGAGCATCACTGGGGACATCTTTGGCGTTTATGATGTCAGTTATCGGCTTATCACTTCCAGAAATGATAATTCTGCATAAAGTACTGAAGCTCCCTCTTATATTTACATTTATTGGGATTGTCGGGGGAGGAATAATGATTGTAGGATATTTATTCAATATAATATTCTAAATATATGAGAATTACAAAAAGATTTGAGATGAAAGTTATTCTACACGTTCAAGTATTCTTAATGATATTAGCAGGGACTGATTGTGGTCATAATTCTAATCTTGATGTTAATACAAATATCAATCAGGTACCTTCTGAAAGTATTCCAATAATCGAGAAAAAATATAAGGTAACATTTATTGAGCTGGGATCTGTCAGATGCATTCCATGCAAGCAGATGCAATCTGTCATAAAATCAATCGAAGCCAAATATGGTAAAGAAGTAAAAATTGACTTCTATGATGTATGGACTGATGCAGGCAAGCCTTATGGTATAAAATACGGTATTGAAGCAATCCCAACCCAGGTTTTTCTCGATGAAACTGGAAAGGAATATTACAGACATGAAGGTTTCTTTCCGGAGGAAGAGTTAGTGAAAGTGTTACAACAAAAAGGAATAAAACCGATTTAAATGAGTGGTCTTTTTGATAATTATGGCATCGTAAGCATTGGAATATTAAATGTTTCACCCCCGTGAAGCATTTGAATTGTGCGGAATGGGAGCCGTATTAGTTGATGTCAGAGAGGACTATTTAAATAATTTTAAAAATTTTGATGTGCCGGAAATCCTGAATTTTCCAATGAGCAGACTGGTGCAGAAATTATCAGAATTACAACAGGATAAGTATCTCATATTTGCTGATACTGTCGGATTAAGAAGTAAAGAGGCAGTAGTCCTTCTAAAAGATAAAGGATATGTAAAAATAGCAAATATGGCTGGAGGAATTGTTGACTGGGAGCGTGACGGTTTGCCACTTAAAACAAATGTTGAAGAAAGATTATCTGGATCTTGCATGTGTCAATTGAAGCTGAGGGAAGGTAAAAAAATCTCAAAAAAACTGAAATGATGAATATCGAATTGGAGTCAATCATCACATGTCAGGAATGCGGACATAGCGAAAAAGAAACCATGCCTACTGATGCATGTCAGTTCTTTTATGAATGCAAAAACTGCGGAGTTGTGCTAAAACCCAAATCCGGAGATTGTTGCGTTTACTGTTCATATGGAACTGTTCCCTGCCCTCCGATTCAGGAAAATAAAAAGTGTTGTTAAAGTTTAACCCTAAATTATATCAAAATGAAACAGTCAATTGGTTTTATCGGTGGCGGAAGAGTAACAAGAATCCTTCTGCATGCATTTAAAAATAAAAATGCACAATTCAGTAAAATTATTGTTACTGATACTAACCCTGATGTCAGTGGAAATCTGAAAAAATCATTTCCTGATATTAAGATTGATAATGCATCCGTTGCAGCCTCGCAGGATATAGTTTTTATTTCCCTGCATCCACCTGTTGTAATGGATACTCTTGAGCTTATAAAGGGTAGCATCAACAGCAAAACCATTGTGATATCTCTAGCGCCCAAAATCACAATTGCTAAAATATCATCAAGACTGAATCAGTCTAAAGACATTGTCAGGTTAATTCCAAATGCTACCTCTTATATTAATGAAGGATATAATCCGATTTGCTTTTCAGCTGATTTTGCCGCAAGGGAAAAACAACAAGTTCTGGATTTACTCGGACTCATGGGTAATACCTTTGAGGTTCCTGAAGAAAAGCTTGAAAGCTATGCGATCATGTCTGCTATGTTACCTACATATTTCTGGTTTCAATGGAAGGAGTTAGCGGTGATTGGGCAAAAAATCGGATTGTCTGAAAAAGAAAGCAAAGATTCGATTAACAATACTCTTATTGCTTCTTTAAACCTGATGTACAAATCGGGATTAACTGCAGGGGACGTTATGGATTTAATTCCTGTCAAGCCAATTGGTGAACATGAATCGCAGATTACTGAAATTTATGAAACTAAATTAATTGGTTTGTTTGAGAAAATTAAACCTTAAATTAACACCATGCCCGATCAAGCCAATCCATACGAAACAAAAACGATAGCGGAGGTATTATCTGAATTAAAAGTCCTTGCCTCAAGTGGTCTTTCTGATGAAGATGTGAAACAACGACAAACTACTTATGGTCTCAATGAAGTGGCAGAGAAAAAACAATTATTGGTTATTTTATTTCTTAAACACTTTTGGGGTCTTACAGCCATAATGCTGGAGATTACCATTGTATTATCATTTTTGCTTCAAAAGTATATTGATGTATACTTAATTGGAGGGTTGATGTTGTTCAATGCTATAATAGGTTTTATTCAGGAAAGTAAAGCCGCAAAAACAGTACAGGCATTAAAACAAAGCTTACAGGTTCTAGTGCGTGTTTTGCGAAACACTAAGTGGCAGCAGGTACTTGCCAGTCAATTGGTTCCAGGTGATATCATACGCGTTAGGACTGGTGATTTTATGACTGCAGATGCTAAAATAATCGATGGTGAAGCAGGGGCAGATCAATCAGCACTTACAGGGGAGTCAATGCTCATCAGCAAAAAAGAAGGTGATATGTTGTTCTCCGGATCTGTAATTAAAAATGGTGAGTGCAATGCGGTGGTAACCGCAACTGGGGTTAATACTTTCTTCGGTAAAACAATCCAGTTGGTTCAAATGGCAAAACCACGTTTGCATATGGAAAAAGTTGTAGCAAATGTAGTGAAGATATTATTTTCAATTGTGCTGGTATTTGTTGGCCTAACCATAGCAGTTTCATTATTGCGGGGTGAAACCATTATTTCCATGCTTCCTTTAGTGCTGATTTTATTGGTAACAGCTGTTCCGGTTGCTATGCCTGCCATGTTTACGGTAAGTATGGCAAAGGGTTCACAGCTGTTAGCTGCCAAAGGCATCCTGGTAAGTCGTTTAAGCGCCACAGAAGATGCAGCAACACTCACTACACTATGCATTGACAAAACAGGAACCATTACACAAAATAAATTGTCTGTACAGGATATAATAGCTGATGAAAATTATACCCTTGACGATATTTTACGATACGGAGTACTGGCTTCCGTAGCTGCTAACAACGATCCTATTGATTTGGCTTTTTTACAAAAAGCGATAGATATTAAAACAGATACTTTGGGTTACCAGCAATCCTCTTTCACTCCGTTTTCAGCTGCTATCAAGAGAACAGAAGCTATAGTACAAAAAGATGGCAAACAGTTTAAGGTAATGAAGGGTGCTTATAATACTATTAAAGGTTTATGCAACCTTCAACAATCAAAACTTGATAAAACAGTTGATGGCTGGGCAGAAAAAGGATTCAAAACAATAGCTGTTGCTATTCAGAGAGATAATATAACATCAATGGTTGGCATTGTGGCACTGGTTGACCCTCCACTATCTGATTCTGCAAAGATGATCAGAGAGATTAAAGAATTGGGAGTAACAGTAAAAATGCTTACCGGCGACG
>PLML01000141.1 GCA_003141525.1 Bacteroidales bacterium | reverse complement strand
CTTTTTACTTTTGTCTTTTATCTTAATACTATCATCTATGAATAGATTTACCGGTGTTTACATAACATTTCTAATCTCAGTTTTATATTTAAATCCGGTTCAGGCTCAGTATCAACCGCCAGCTAATAAGACATTTACAAGGCAAGACACACTGCGCGGATCAATAACTCCCGAGAGAGCCTGGTGGGACCTGACGTATTATCATCTTGATATTGCAGTTAATCCTTCCGACAGCACAATTTATGGGACTAACACTGTCACATACAGGGTTTTAAAACCTTACAATATAATGCAGATTGATCTTCAGGAACCATTGAAACTGACTAAGGCGGTTCAGAACAATAATAATCTTAACTTCAAAAGAGAAGGCAATGTATACTGGATTGAACTTACTGAGAAACAGGAACAGGGAATGATCTATTCCGTTATACTGACTTATGGGGGAAAACCAAGGGTTTCAACAAGGCCTCCCTGGAGTGGTGGCATAACATGGAAGAAGGATAAAAACGGTCTGCCTTTTGTTGCCTCTACTTGTCAGGGCGATGGAGCGAGCTTATGGTGGCCATGCAAGGACCATATGTATGATGAACCCGATAGTATGCTGATAAGCGTGAATGTTTCCGGAAACCTGATGGATGTATCAAACGGAAGGTTGAGAAGTGTGGTCAGGAAGAAGAATAAAACAAAGACATACAACTGGTTTGTCGCGAACCCTATTGACAATTATGGTGTAAATATCAACATTGGTGATTATGCACACTTCTCCGAAATCTATAAAGGTGAGAAAGGGGCGCTTGATTGTGATTATTACGTACTGAAGGAAGATCTTGAGAAGGCAAAACTTCAATTCAGGCAGGCTCCTTTGATGTTGACTGCTTTTGAACACTGGTTCGGTCCTTATCCGTTCTATGAAGATGGATACAAACTTGTAGAGGCGCCTTATCTGGGAATGGAACACCAGAGCTCTGTCACTTATGGCAATGGATTTAAGAATGGTTACCGTGGAACTGATAAAAGCAATAGCGGATGGGGATTAAAATTCGATTTTATCATCATCCATGAATCGGCCCATGAATGGTTCGCAAACAGTATCACTTATGAGGATATTGCTGACATGTGGGTTCATGAGAGCTTTGCAAATTATGCAGAGAGTCTTTATGTCGAATATTATTTTGGCAAGAATGCCGGAAGTGAATATGTCCTTGGTACACGTGCCAACATTCAGAATGACATACCAATAATTGGAATCTATAATGTCAATCATGAAGGGTCTGGTGATATGTATTCTAAAGGAGGGAATATGCTTAACACCATCCGGCAGATAGTCAATGATGATGAGAAATGGAGAGATATTTTGAGAGGACTGAATAAAGATTTTTATCATCAGGTTGTGAAAGGCTCTCAAATTGAGAACTATTTAAGCGATAAATCCGGCATTAATCTGAAACCATTTTTTGACCAGTATCTGAGAGATATAAGAATTCCTGTTTTTGAATATTTTGTAAAAGGAAATGATCTCACTTTCAGATGGAACAACTGTATTCCCGGATTTGATATGCCCCTCAGAATATATGCTTCCGGAAAAGAAATGAATATATCTCCAAAAACCGGACCAACCACCATAAAACTGGATTCTGAAAATGCAATTATTAAGGTCGATCCGGGATATTATGTTGCAACACTCAATATTACAGGAAAGTAAGAATGAAGGGGAGAGGGGGAGAGTGGGAAAACTTGCTCTCACCTATCACGTCACGCCCTACGCCTCATGCCTCACGCCTCATGCCTATTTTACCGGATAAGGTGGATGATTTGGGATTTTTTTAGCCTTTGTTTTTAGATCATCCAAAATAACCTCGATAGCTTTATTTAACTGCTGGTCTGTTCCGGTATACTCAAGATATGGATCATTATCAACCACAATATCAGGTTCTACCCCGGTGCCTTCGATAATCCATTTTTTCCCTTCCAGGTCATATCTCGAGAATTCCGGTCTGTTCAGAAATCCTCCGTCAACTAAAGGCAGGGTACCTCTTATCCCGGTTACTCCTCCCCAGGTCCTTTTCCCGACCACTTTACCAAGGTTGTAGTTTTTAAACCGGTAAGTGACTATATCTCCGTCAGAAGCTGAAAATTCATCACATAACATTATCATGGGGCCATACAACGTTCCTTCCGGATCGACGTCCGGTTTTGAATTCCGGGTAATAGTTATTTGCGATGCAACCCTTCGAAGGTTTTCAATTATAATAGATGAAACAAATCCACCACCATTACCTCTGACATCTATCACTAATGCTTCTTTTTCAAGTTGCGGGAAGTAATATTTAATGAAATCATTAAGGCCATCTACTCCCATATTCGGGATATGAATATAACCTACCCTGCCATTTGTTGCCTTATTTACTTTCTCAATGTTTTCATTTACCCATTTTAAGTAATATAATTGGGATTCATTATCAATTGGCATAACTGCGACTTCATGTTTTCCCTGTTCCACCGGACTGGAATTCAAAGTCAGCTTCACCTGCTTACCGGCTTTATTAACAAGAGCTTCATAAATATTATTCAATTTATCGACCGATTTCCCATCTATAGCGAGTATATAATCACCTTCGTTTGCATTTACACCAATTTCAGTTAAAGGCGACCTGACCTGTCCTGTCCAGTTTTGTCCTTTTAAAATTTTATCTATCCTGAAGTAACCGCTTGCTTTATCTTTGGATATCTCTGCACCAAGTAAACCTGTTTTTATCCGCTCGGGCTGAGGTCTTTCACCTCCCCCCAAATATGCATGCCCTATATTCAGTTCGCTGATTAATTCACCGAGAATATAAGTCAGATCGTTCCTGTGATTCACATATTTCACTAATTCTTCATATTTATCACCCTGGGCTTTCCAGTCAACGCCATTCATATTAGGAGAATAGAAAAAATCCCTCATCTGACGCCAGGATTCTTTATAGATCTGTTCCCATTCTTCCTGTTTATTAATTATCATCTGAAGGCCGGATAAATCTAATTTATCATTAACCTTAAATTCGGAGGAAGGAAGGTCAATAATTCCATACACGCCATTTTGAGCAACAATCATTTTTTTCTTATTCGCTGATATTTCATAACCATCAACAAGACCTAAATTCTTTTCTTCCCTGGCTTCAAAATCGTACATGCATAAAGATGATTTGTCGTCTTTCTGTCCTTTCCGTTGATAATAGAGTTTGTTCTCAACTGAGTTCAGACTGGAATAATTAGAGGCTTTTATCGGTAGTTTTCCGATTCTTTCCTGGATCCCGTCAATATCAATTTGTATATCAATAGGCTTTGGCGGTGTCTTGGATTCCTTCTTTTTATCATTTACTTCAGGTTTAACTTCGGCACCCGGCTGTCCCGCCTCATCACTTTTAAGCTTGAATAAAGATGGAGTGTCTTTGCTTAAAGTGACAAAATATATATTACTCATATCGGAATAACTGATGGTAGGTCCGACATTGCTGAAATCAGGATTAAAATCGCGTGAAGAAACAAAAAATAGATACTTTCCATCAGAGCTGAATGAACCATTAAAAGCATTATACCAGTTTTCTGTAACCGGGTATGATTTTTTTTGCTCTAAAGAATAGAGATAGATTTGCTGGAATCGATTATCGCTGTTTTTTGTGTACGTAATCCATTTGCTGTCAGGTGACCAGGCATATTCCTGAATTTCAAATATGGAATCGATATCAACATTTGTAGTCACTTTTGTATCGACATCGACGAAATGCAACATTTGATTACGATCGGACCAGAGAAGCTTTTTGCTGTCGTGCGACCAGTATGGCTGATATTTGTAGTTTGCGCTGCCAGATGTGATCTCAATGGCAGGCTGGCTTCCATCCTGAGCCTGGATAAATATTTCATCTTCACCTGTTTTATCTGAGATGTAGGAGATCCACTTTCCATCATCTGACCATTTTGAATCTCTTTCATGTATACCTGATGATTGTGTCAGATTTCTTGTTTCACCATATTTTTCAGGCACTGTAAACACATCACCATGGGCGCCAAATAAAGCCCGCTTTCCATCGGGAGAGATTTCAAAGTTACTGATGCTTTTGCTCACATCTTTCAAACCTGGTCTTCCTGACACAAAATCTTCAGCAATAGTAATTTTTACTTTCTCAGATTTTTCAGTGTCCAGATCCATTTTATAAATATACCCGCCGTTTTCGTATACAACTGCTTTATTGCCAAGTGATGGAAATTTTATGTCAAAATCTTTGAAATCAGTAAGTTTCTTTGTTTCCTTCGACGTTAAATCAAAAACATACATATTCATCCTTTTGTTTTCATCCCTGTCAGATAAGAAATAGATTTTGTTCCCGGACCACATTGGAATGATATCCTGTGCCGGATTATTGGTTATGTTCTCAATTTTATGGGTCTTGAAATCAAAGATCCAGATATCATCGGCCATACCACCACGGTACCTTTTCCATGTCCTGAACTCTCTGAATATCCTGTTGTAAGCCATTTTCTGGTCATCAGGTGAAAATGAGCAGAAGCCTCCACGGGGAATGGGCAGTTCTTCAGGTAATGATCCATCAATATTTACTGAGTAAAGTGAACCGTTGAAATCGTTAAAAGACTTTTTCCTTGAACGAAAGATTATACTTGTATTATCGTGTTTCCAACCAAAGACAATGTTGTTAGGACCCATCCTGTCAGCAACATCATCGCGTCCCAATGTTGCCGTGAAGGTTAACCTTTTAGGAACGCCACCTTGTGAATTCATTAAATATACCTCAGTATTTCCATCGTACTGTCCGGTAAAAGCAATTGTCTTACCATCAGGTGAAAACCTGGCAAACATCTCATATCCATTGTGATTGGTTAGTTTTCTTGCAATCCCGCCCTCTGCTGATACAGTATATAAATCACCGGCATATGTAAACACGATCTGATTGTCATAGATAGCAGGAAATCTAAGTAATCTTGCTTCATCCTGAGCAGGAAGGCCTATTTGTACAAAGAATATTAAAATCAGAATAGCTAAAGTTGTCTTTTTCATAAAAGATGAATTAAATGTTTTAAAAGAATAATTCAGGCCTTCTTGAAAAGTGGGAAAATATCTTTTCAATGAGGGATCAATAAACAGATGTTTTAATATGAATATCTAAAGATATGGCCTTATCAGCGATTTTCAAAATTTTAATCTGTCAGTTCAAATAATTTTAAATTATATTTGGAAAATCCACATCTTTAAAAAAATTATTATGAAACGATTTTTCTTCATTATTCTGATATCGGCAATATTTATTGGTTTGAGTGCACAGGATGTTGCACAGTGGCGGGGACCAAACCGCGATGGCATTTATAATGAAACCGGGTTGTTGAAGAAATGGCCGGTGACCGGACCAAAACTTTTATGGCATTTTGATGAGCTTGGTGAAGGTTATACATCTGCCGCTGCAACACCCGCGGGAGTCTTTATAACAGGTATGATCAATGGAACAGGTAATGTTTTTGCCCTGGATCAGAAGGGCAAGCTTCTCTGGAAAAAGGAATATGGTCCCGAATGGACAGACAGTCATACTGGTGTCCGATCGACACCGCTTGTTGTTAAGGATAAACTTTATTTATTAAGTTCTTTTGGTAAACTTTTTTGCATGAATTGTTCCGACGGACAAATTGTATGGACAATTGATCTGGTAAAACAATATGGCCTTGAAAATATCCAGTGGGGAATAACAGAGAACCTGCTTTTTGATGGAAACATCCTGTACTGTACTGTTGGAGGGACCGGTGCAGCAATGGTTGCTTTGGATATGGACAGTGGTGACGAGGTATGGAAAAGTAAATCCAATGGTGAAAAAACTGCTTATTGTTCTCCTGTGATGATTAAGCTTCAGAACAAAAAAGTTATTGTAACAATAATGCAATATTCCATTTGCGGTTTTGATGCCTCATCAGGTAATCAGCTCTGGAAATCTGAGTTTAGAATGGACCCTGACGTTCATCCGAATACACCCGTTTTTATCAATGGTTATCTGTATTGTGGAAGTGGATATGGATTGGGGAGTGTGATGCTTAAGCTTGCTGAAGATGGCAACAGCATTTCCGAAGTCTGGAAAAACCAGTCATGTGATCCCAAAATAGGTGGCGTGGTTGTTCTTAATTCCAGGATTTATGGCACGGGTGACAAAAACAGAAAGTTTTTCTGTCTTGACTGGAAAACAGGGAAAGAACTTTTCTCAACGAGAGATCTTGCTCCTGCAAATATTATAGCTGATGAGGGATTATTATATGTGTACAGCGAATCGGGTAAAGTTAACCTGGTTGAGCCGCAATCTGATAAATTTAATGTAATAAGTTCATTTTCTGTTCCTTCCGGTAACGGACCTCACTGGGCACACCTGGTTATAAAAGATAAAAAGCTTTATGTAAGGCATGGTAACTCGCTTATGGTTTATGATATAGCAGGAAACTAACTTCCGGGCCGCTTACCGAGATTATAAGGTCATACCATGGCGTGGCTTTACCTTAGGGTTTTACCAGCATAGGTTTACCGAATCCAATCTTTTCAAGAGGTTTCATCTGGGTTGCTGCATCACCGACAATAACATAATACATCTTATCCGGAACTATATACTTATCTGTAATTTCCTTATGATCTTCAATCGTCATATTCTTTATAACATTCTCTTCCACCTTGATATAAGTATCAGGAAGACCGTATTTAGACATTGTTGACAGCATTTCGACCAGTGCTCCATTTGTCTCGAAACGAAGTGCATTGGACAGAATCATACAGTTTTTAATAAACTGCAAATCATTTTCATTGATGCCATTACGGTATTTCTCCATCTCATCTTTGATTATTTTAACTGATTCGAAGGTTGCATCAGACCTCACGCTTGTGGCTACTACAAATGGTGCCTTAACTTTCATTTCCTGGAAATAGCTTGAAGCTCCATAGGTATACCCTTTCTCTTCACGAAGTATCTGGTTAAGGATACTTGTGAAAGCTCCACCGAGCCTGTAATTAACGAAATCTGCCTTTACATAGTCAGGGTCGTTCCTTGACAGGGCCAGATATCCTGCATATATTACCGATTGTCGTGAGCCTGGAATATCAACAAAATAGATCTGAGATTTCCCGGGATTATTTGGAACCTGGTAAGTATTCCATTTTACCTCTTTGGCTTTCCATTCCGCTTCAAAAGGTTTCAGAGCCGCAAGAACCTGCTCCTTTGATACATTTCCTGCTATCACTATTTTTGAGACAGTCGGGGAAAAATTCTTGTTATAATAGCTTTTTAAATCATTCATTGTTATTTTACCGATAGATTCCTTCGTACCTCTGGTATTATAACCAAAGATATGATCAGTACCATACAGCAATTTATTGAACAACAGGCTACCGACGCTTCTCGGCTGTGCCTCCGCCTGTATAATACTGTTTTTTGTGCTGCTTTGTGCAATTGCAAACTCTGCTGTGTCCCAGCGCGGTTCCAGAATGATCTCTTTCAGAAGCGACACTGTTTTATCAAAGTTCCTGGAGAGAGCACTTGCACTAACAGTCATTTCTTCCCGGCCTGCAGACATATTGATACTTGATCCCAGGAGTTCTGTTTCTTCCTCTAATTCCTCAGGTGTCCTGTTTTTAGTTCCCTGGGGAAGGACACTGGCTACCATGCCTGCAACTCCGGGGAGGCCGGTTTTATCCTGAAGAACTCCGCCATTAATTACAAGACTTAATTCCACAAGAGGCAATTCTTTGTTTTGAATTCCATAAACCCGGATCCCATTTGCCAGAGTGGCTTTCCAGATATTCGGGACATTCACCTCAGGTGCTTTTCCTGCCTCCGGTTCAACAGTCCTGTTTATGGAAGAAAGGCTTTTTGCGTATTTATCCTCGCCGGCATTCGCAATCTCAACCTGGCTGGCTTCGTTGATATTCTCTTCTTTCACACCTGCAGGAAAAGAATTTTCTGCAACCATTCCAGGTTTCCCTTTCGGAACAAAACTGGTGACGATATGAGGCTTGCCCTTAATGTATTTCTCATAAGCCATCTTAACATCATTAAGGGTTACGGCTTTGATATTTTCAATATCTTTTTCGATGAATCCCGGATCATTGAGAAAGGTATTATAGAAGGCAAGCTGGAGCGATTTACCGAAGACGCTGGTAATCCCCTCGTAAAAACTCTTTTCACTTGAAGCCTTTACTCTTTCAATATCCTTTTCTGTTATCCCTTCCTTCTCGAAACGGTCAAAAGCTTCAAAAACCGCATCTTCAATCTCTTTAAGCGACTTTCCTTCATTTGCCCTGATATTGACAGTAAACTCGCCGGCCAGCTCGCTGGCATTATTATAAGCCGTTGTCTTTGATGTCAGTTTTTTCTCTTTTACAAGTACTTTATACAGAGGAGCCTTCTTGCCATCAGCAAGTATTTTTGCAAGAAAATCAAGAGCATACGCATCTTTCTGGTAGGCTTGAGGAGCCGGCCATACCATGGTTATCTCAGGCACATTTGCAAAATTATCCTCATGATAAAGTTTTATGGTCTTTTGAACGGTCGGTACCATCGCTGAACGTTTAGCTACTTCACCATGCGATTTTATTTCCCCGAAATATTTATTTATCAGCACCTTCACTGAATCTGGATTAAAATCTCCGGCTAGTACGAGAGTGGCATTGTTTGGTCCGTAGAAATGTTGATAATAAGCCTTTACATAATCAAGTGAGGCATTTTTTATATCGTTCATTTCACCTATCACCTCCCAGTTATATGGATGATCGGCAGGGTAGAGGTTTTTATCGATTACATATTCTGTAAAGCCATAAGGTGTGTTATCTTCCCTTTGTCTTTTTTCATTTGAAACCACATTCTGCTGAACAGCAAGTGTGTGTCTGGTAACGGAGTTTATGAAGAATCCCATACGATCGGATTCAAGCCATAATATTTTTTCCAGGGCATTCTTTGGAAACATCTCAAAATAGGTTGTTATATCGCGTTCTGTAAAACCATTATTTGTGCCTCCTACACCCTCAATTATCTTATCAAATGTTCCACTCTGGACATTCTCTGATCCTCCGAAAAGAAGGTGTTCAAAGAGGTGAGCAAATCCTGTCTTCCCGGGTATCTCCCTGCTTGAGCCGACATGGTACATGATGGCATACGAGATTATAGGATCGGAATGATCGGTATGAAGTATCACCTGGAGACCGTTGGGCATCACATACTTCTCATAGCTTATTTTCAGTTTGTCTGTCTGAGGAGCCCTGGTGCATCCTGTACTGACAAAAAGTAAAATCAGAAAAATAAAAATCCTGGATAAGGGACGAATCTGGTTCATTTTTTATGATTTAAGGTTATTTTTTTTGTGAAATGCGAATTGACGTTTTGTGATTATAAAAAACTGGTTGTATTAATCCAAAATTAAACAATTTTTGTTTCTATAAATTTCCCGGGGAATTATTTAGAGACAATTTTCCGTATATTTCCTGAGTAATCTGAATCTTTTATAATGAAGTCTAATGAGAAAAACTTTATTTAGCTTTCTGTTCTTAGCAACAATATTGAAAGTTTCTGCACAGGAGAATGATGTTCGCAGTTAAATCTGTTCTCGCAGATAGTCAAATATTTACGCACGCAGGGAATCCCGGTTTATGGTGTTTCAGGGATGTTTGGAGATATGGATGATGTCCGTGCCCATGGAAAAGAAAAACCTCTGCATATGGATCATTTCGAGAAATTGCCTTGGAAATATTATCAAGAATTGTGTTCGGCTTCATTTAAGCTACTTGTTTAATCAAAGATATAATTTTGTTCGATTCCATTTTTAAAAATTTCTATCAAGAGGTGTTTTTTATAATCTTATGTTTATTTGACCTGGTACTCTGCCTTCCCCGTCACCGGAATTCCGGATGTAGTAATTCCTTCGACAATTATCCTGACAGTAGTAGAATTATCCGCATTACAATAGTTCAGGAATATGTCTTTGTTATTTTCCACTTTAATATTTGGTTCCCAGAAGAGGGTTGTCCGCAGATCAGGCTTATAATCCTTTTCCAGAGTAGTATGATGCTTAGGTGTATAAAAAATACGCGGTTCACTGAACCCTGAAAATTTGACATTTACAGAGTGAAAAACTGAGTTATTAACAATATCTTTATCATCCTTTAAGATAATTGATATTGCACCATCGGAATATCCATAGCCGCCTGTAGTGGGCTTTCCTAAGCTATGCACATCTTCATACGCTACCATTGTTCTCACAGCTGCCAGGGATGCCACATTCTCATCATCCACTACATCTATTCGTTCGACCCAATTTATAGGAAGGGCTCTAACATCACTTTCTGGTACCGGATTACCATCAATCATGTAAAGAGGATGTGTCATCCTGTGGCCGAGCCTTAATCCTTTGGAGGGATTCAAATACCTAAATTCTATAAGTTGAAATGTGCTATTGTAAATTTGTAAATCGGGCGTGATCACA
>PLML01000138.1 GCA_003141525.1 Bacteroidales bacterium | reverse complement strand
CTTTCCCGTTTCCCCCAAAGGGGAAAGGCTTTACATAGTGCTCCTTCCCCCGTGGGGGAAGGCTGGGAAGGGGGTCATAAATATTTAAGCAATTATTGTTTAATTCATGATCGCCGATACTCATAATATTTTATTGATTATGAAGGAGATAATAAAACTAAATTCAAAAAATCTTTCACTGCTTCCAAAAGAAGTGGTGACCCCTGCCTATGACCGGGCAAAAATTAAAGCCGGAATTGTTCATATTGGCATTGGCGGGTTTCACAGGTCACATGAAGCTTTTTATGCAGATAAATTTCTGGAATGTCAGGGCTTGACTGACTGGGGAATATGTGGCGTGGCATTACTGGATATCGATCGCAGAGTATTTGATACATTAGTGAGCCAGGATGGTTTATATACGTTAATTATCACTGAATCGGATGGCACTCTAAATGCCAGGGTCATTGGTTCAATCATCGAATATCTTTTTGCGCCTGCAGATCCCGAAGCAGTGCTTGAAAAGATGGCAGATCCTGATATTAAAATCATTACGCTTACAATTACAGAAGGAGGATATAATTTCGACACGGCTACCGGTGAATTTCAGGTAATGGAACCTGCAATTCAGCATGACCTTAATAATCCTGCAAATCCAAAAACTGTTTTCGGATACCTTGCACAGGCGTTAAAACGCCGAAGAGACAGAGGCAGTGCAGGATTAACCATTCAGTCGTGTGATAACATTCAGAAAAATGGTCATGTACTAAAAAAAATGCTTTTATCCTATGTTAAAGAAGCGGAACCAGGATTGATAAGCTGGATTGAAAAACGGGTTACTTTTCCTGATTGCATGGTAGATAGAATTACACCGGTAACAACATTATCAGATATTGAGAATCTTAAAAATGTCTATGGTATTGATGACGCCTGGCCTGTAGTTTGTGAGCCTTTTATTCAATGGGTTATCGAGGATAATTATTCAAACGGAAGACCGGAATGGGAATCCGTGGGAGTCCAATTTGTTCAGGATGTAAGTCCGTATGAAAAAATGAAAATAAGATTGCTGAATGCAGGACACTCTTTACTGGGATTTTCAGGTTCACTTTATGGTTGCAGCACCATTGACGAAACAGTAAGGATACCACTGTTCAGATCATTTCTTCGTGAATTTATGGATTTTGAAGTGACTCCTGTTTTGGAGGAAGTTGAAGGAATCAGTTTAAAAGATTACAAAGACAGTCTGATTCAAAGGTTTGGCAATCCGAACATTAAAGATAAGCTGTCCAGAATTTGTCTGGAAAGTTCAGCTAAAATACCCAAGTTTTTATTGCCTACCATAAAGGAACAGCTGGAAAGGGGCGGAGAGATTAAACGGAGTATTGTTGTAATTGCTGCATGGTGCCGCTACCTGGAATTAGCCGGTACAAAGGGGCACGATTATGATATAGAGGATAAGATGGGGGTTGTTTTACGCAACCATGCAATCGCTTCGATCAGTGAAGACCCGCTTGCATTTCTGAAGATTGAGACCATATTCAATGATCTGGTACACTCAAAACGTTTTGTATATACTTATTTACCTATAATTAATAATATTCGCGAAAATGGAATTGCAGAAACAATCAGGAACCTGAACCAGATTGTTGATTAAGAAGATTTTAATTTACTTTAGACATTATTGAAGGCGGTCTAAAATAGAACCAATTAATAAAATAAAAGTATGAGACAGGCAATCATGTTGTCTCCAGGTGTAATTGAGCACCGTGAAGTCCCGGAGCCGGGAAAGTTGCAGGCGAACGAAATATTACTCAGAATAAAAAAGATCGGTATCTGCGGTTCCGATATTCATGTCTATCATGGCAAGCATCCTGCAACACCATATCCTGTTGTTCAGGGGCATGAATATTCGGGTATTGTGGTAGCAGTCGGAAGATCTGTAATTAAAGTGTTACCTGGTATGAAAGCTACAGGAAGACCACAATTGGTTTGTGGCGAATGCGGGCCTTGCAGAAGAGGGCAGTATAATGCTTGTCAGAAATTAAAAGTTCAGGGTTTTCAGGCCCCGGGAGTTGCCCAGGATTTGTTTGTTATTCCTGAAGACAGACTGGTGGCATTCTCTAAAAGTATGACATTTGAACAGGGAGCGATGATTGAACCTGCAGCTGTCGGGGCTCATGCTACGGGTCGTGCTTCGAACCTGGAAGGGAAAAATGTGGTAGTATCCGGTGCCGGAACCATTGGAAACCTTGTCGCGCAATTTGCAAAAGCAAGAGGAGCCGGGAAAGTATTGATCACGGATGTGAGCGACTATCGTCTGGATATAGCCAGGCAATGTGGGATCGAAGGAACACTCAACATAAATAAAACCTCTTTTGAAGAGTGTATCAAGGTATTCTTTGGTGATGAGGGTTTTCAGGCTGGATTTGAAGCCGCAGGAGTACAGGAATCCCTGTATGTACTTATGAAGCATGTGGAAAAAGGAGGAGAGATAATAATTCTCGGAGTTTACTCTATGAACCCGGTTGTAAACATGTTTTATTTAGGAGAGCATGAACTGAATGTCTATGGTTCCATGATGTACCGGCACGAGGATTATGAACAAGCTGCTGAGATGATTTCTTCCGGTAAAATTATTACGGCTCCTCTTCTGACCAAATCTTTCCCATTTGAGCATTTCATTGATGCCTATAAGTTTATTGAGCAGCAAGGCGATAAAACCATGAAAGTGATGATTGATCTTTAATTAAATTCAGACTCATTCAACGATGCTAACAAATTTATTCCGAATGGGAAAACAAAAAGCCTGGTAGAGTAAGAACTCCTTCAACTGATTCCCAATAACCTTTAAAACAACACTGTTAATTCGATCCATCAGAGTTGATTTTTGATGGATGGTTTTTTTATTTGACTTGTGTCATTGTCTTTCATAACTTTATCACAATGAATTACTAAAATGGCAAGTCTCATTCCAGGTTATGAATACGACATTTTTATCTCTTACCGCCAGAAAGACAATAAATACGACGGCTGGGTAACTGAGTTTGTTGACAATTTGAAAAGGGAACTCGAGGCAACTTTCAAAGAAGATGTCAGTGTCTATTTTGATATTAATCCGCATGATGGACTCTTAGAGACGCATGATGTTGATGCCTCATTGAAGGATAAACTCAATTGCCTTGTTTTTATCCCTATCATCTCACGCACATATTGTGACCCTAAGTCTTTCGCTTGGGAGCATGAGTTCAAAGCATTTGTAGAAGAAGCATCTAAGGATCAGTTTGGGCTGAAGGTTAAACTGCCTAATGGTAATGTTGCAAGCAGAGTACTACCTATTCAGATTCACGACCTTGATGTTGATGATAAAAAGCTGATTGAAATTGAACTTGGAGGATTTTTAAGGGGAATAGAATTTATATATAAGGAACCCGGCGTGAATCGTCCTCTCATGGTCAATGAAGATCAACCGGATAATAATCTCAATAAAACATTTTATCGGAATCAGATTAATAAGGTATCAAATGCCGTTAAAGAGATTACTACTGCAATAAGGAAACATAATCAACAGGTTGGAGAAATTTCCAAAGAGATTATTAAAGAAACTCCTGAGCGCCCAAAAAAACTTAACCAAAAAGTCATCATAGTGTCTTTTTGTGTTTTGGCACTTATAGCACTTGGGTATTTCTTTTTACCTAAAATATTTAAATCCTCCAACTCAATTGAAAAATCTATTGCAGTATTACCCTTTATAAATGACAGTCCTAATGACTCAACAACCTACTTCATAGATGGCGTCATGGAGGAGATCCTAACTGATTTGCAAATGATTAAAGATATCAGAGTTATTTCCCGTACTTCCGTTGAACAATTCAGAGGGCCGGCAAAACCAACTACTCCTGAAATCGCAAAGAAACTGGGTGTCAATTACATTGTGGAAGGAAGCGGGCAAAAATATGGCAACACATTTCGTCTAAGGGTACAATTGATCAGGGCAGCTAAAGAAAGTCATCTTTGGGCAAAATCTTATGAGAAGGAAATAAAATATGCTAAAGACATATTCAGCATACAAAGCGAGATTGCTCAGGCAATAGCTGCGCAATTAGAAGCAGCAATAACACCTCAGGAAAAACAAATTATCCAGAAAACACCTACCTCAAATCTGGATGCCTACAATGCTTATCTTCAAGGCATCTTTTATTTTACAAAATTCACTAAAGTTGATGAGGAGGTTGCATTGCAGTATTTTGAGCAGGCAATAGAAAAAGATCCCGGATATGCACTTGCATATGCCGGTATTTGCAGAGCCTGGATATTCAGTGCAATGCAATCATTTACAACTCCTGAAGAGGCCTACCCAAAAGCAATTGCAGCTTTTACAAAAGCCTTTGAACTGGATAGCACCCGTGTTGAAGTGTATCAGGCCTTAGCAAGTATTCAACTGTTTATAAAATGGAATTGGGTAGGTGCTGATGCAGCTATTAAAAAAGCTATTGCACTTAATCCCAACGACGTTTATACGCTTGATTATTATGCATGTTTATTAGACATTATAGGACGGAAGGAAGAAGCTATTGAGCAAGAGGAGTTGGCTATAAAATTGGATCCTCTTAATGTAGGGTTAAGAGCAGATTATGGTCTTTTTTTGTCAATTGCTTGCAGGTATGACGATGCTATCAAGACATTTCAGGCTGTGATTAAAATTGATCCTGCTAATACCGTAGCCTTAGGTCTTCTTCCATCGACGTTCCACCAGATTGGAAGGTATAAAGAAGAGTTGGAAGCATGGAAGTCATATTTAAGTATAGCCTATAAAGACTTTATAACCTTTAACGATGTTGCTCAAATCTTTGATTTGGGTTATACTAAGGGAGGTTTTGCAGGAGCACTAAATCTTGAAGCTGATACCCTGGTTGCGCAGTCAAAAACTCATTTTATTCTTCCTTTTGATATTGCTATTTTGTATGCTTGTGCAGGGAACAAGGAGAGAACAATGGACATGATGGAACGTGATTATGAGGTGCATGATTTCAATTTCCCTTTTATGGCAGTATACCCCGTTTTTGAGAGTATGCATAGTGAACCTCGCTTTTGTAATCTTTTCTGCAAAATAAACCTCCCTTGCAAGTAAATTATTTAAAAGTTTAACATTTGATTAAGACCATCAATAAAATGAACACTTTATTACAATCTTGTGTAATTTGCTATAAAGGGTATTTAAAAGAAATCTTGAAGCAGCGAAAAAGGATGTTGACAATCAAAAATAAAAATTAATAACCGCGAACATTTAATATGGCAAGTATAATTCCGGGTTACGAATATGACATCTTCATCAGCTATCGCCAGAAAGACAATAAGCACGATGGCTGGGTGACAGAATTTGTGGACAATCTGAAGGGGGAACTGGAATCAACTTTCAAGGAAGAGATCAGTGTTTACTTTGACATCAATCCACATGATGGACTTCTAGAGACACATGATGTTGATGCCTCACTGAAAGATAAACTGAAGTGCCTTGTTTTCATTCCAATCATATCACGCACATATTGTGATATCAAGTCATTTGCGTGGGAGCATGAGTTCAAAGCATTTGTTGAACAGGCTTCAAAAGACCAGTTTGGATTAAAAGTTAAGCTGCCAAATGGCAATATTGCAAGCAGGGTTCTTCCAGTCCGTATTCACGATCTGGATAATGCTGATATTAAACTTTGTGAATCATTGCTGGGAGGAGTTTTGCGAGGGGTTGACTTTATTTATAAGTCTGCAGGAGTCAACAGACCTTTACGGTCAGAGGAAGAAAAACCTCATGAAAACCTGAACCACACAATTTATCGTGACCAGATCAACAAGGTAGCAAATGCTTTAAAAGAGATTATTTCAGGATTAAGAGCCGGAGAAGTTGTATCGGAGAAAGAAAAGACGGAATCAGCGATGCCATGGGAGGAGGTTAAAAAAGAAAAGAGATTTACCGGGAAGTTGATACCAAACAACCTTAATAGAATTAAGCTATTGTCACGTATCCTGTCAATAGTGATTCTTATAGTATTGGCTGGAGTATTTGTATATCCAAAATTTTTTAAGAGTGACTCGCTTAAAAAACTAAGGGCCGCAGATGGAAGGATACCTATTGCAATAATGCCATTTCAGAACATGAGCAATGATTCGACCCTGAATTACCTTAAAGACTGGATCCCGGAAAGTGTGACCTCCTACCTTTCAAACTTTTCCGAAGACTTTCAGGTCAGACAAACAGAGTCAATATATAGTGTTATTAAGAGCCAGGGCCTTACTAATAATGCTTCAATAGCGCCTTCTGTTGCTGCTGTAATATCTCAGAAACTCGATGCAAATATTTTTATCAGCGGAAGTTTAACAAAGACAAGTTCAGGGATCATTATTAATGCAAAACTGGTAAATTCCAAAACGGAAGAGATTCTTAAACCTTTTGAAATAGCTGGAAGCTTTGAAGAAATAAATCCAATAATAGATACACTATCAAGGAAGATAAAAGACTACCTTATTGTATCAAAATTGAAAAAGGAATTGAGTCCTGAATCTCAAAGTTTAGTTTCGACCAGCTCCCCTGAAGCTCTAAGGTATTTTATACTGGGGCAAAATGCCTCCAGAAAAAGTGATAGAGAAACGGCAATAAAAGAGTATGCGAGAGCAGTAAAAATCGATTCTAACTTTACTGCAGCATATCTTAATCTCCTTTGGACTTATTATTGGATGGATCAAACGAATACAATTGATAGTACAAGAAAGTTATGCCCCCGGCTCTATAATAAAAGAGATCAGATGCCACCTTTATTAAAACTCAGAACGGAACACCTGTACAGTATTCTCTTTGGAACACCATATGAAAGTATTAAATACCTGACACAGCTTCTTGAGCTTGATGATCAGCAACCTGGAGTTTATCCAGACCTGGGTGTCATTTACTGCAATTATTTTCATCAATATGAAAAAGCTTTAAGTGAATTTGAAAAGTCTTATGAAATATTGAAGAAATGGGGCAGGAAGCCCATATCTGAAGATTTATATACAAATCTTGGAATTCTTTATAATTTAACAAAACAATACAGAAAAGGAAGAAAGCTGTTAGAGAAAGCAGAAAAAGAGTGGCCTGATTCCTGGGGGCTGAGCTATTATCAGGCTATACTGTCATTGAGATTGGCAGATACAATTGCCGCGAATCGATATCTTGATAAACTTGCGTCTATTGAGAAAGAGTACGCCACTCCTGAAATATGGATAACTTACGGAAATCCGGCAGAGATTTACACTGAAGCGGGTATGATTGATAGAGCTGAAAGAATTTACAGGCAATGCATTTCATTGGAACCTGAAAACCCCGGATGGTGGAATGATCTGGCCTATTTACTGTTCGATCATGATCGGAACATTAATGAAGGCATGAAATACGTGGACAAGGCTCTTGAATTAGATCCCGATAATTTTAAGATTCTGGATACAAAAGGCTGGGGATTATATAAACAGGGTAAATATAAAGAAGCGCTGGATATCCTTGAAAAAAACTGGAATCTATATCGCATGGGGGATACATATTCTCATCTCGAGGAGATAAAAAAGGCTATTGCCAGGCAGAAATGAGGTGAAGAGAAAGAAAAAAGATAAAAGACTAAAGTCACAAGACAAAAGTTTATCAATATCAGTGATGTTTCAGTTCAACTCAGTGACAACTCAGTGAGACTCCGTAGTAAAGTTTATATTATTAAAGTCATATAAAATGAATTATTAAAATGGCAAGTCTTATCCCAGGATATGAATATGACATCTTCATCNNTTAATTATCATAATTTAATAATACACTACTATACTGATAAGGACACTTCCAATAACTGCTTTTTCAGGGTCTACATAAGCTCAAAGGAATATTTAATACTATTGCCACAAATAATTGCCTCTCAGAGTCTATCAGACTTATAATAAGTAAATGCTACTATTAAAAGAAGAGTATCTTAAAACTCATTAGAATAGCCTCCAATGGGGTGCCGAAAGAAGGGATTTTGGTGGATGGATTTTATTTGGCTTACTTTGTTGTCTTTCGTAACTTTATCACAATGAATAACTATTATGCCAAGCATAGTTCCTGATTACGAATATGACATCTTCATCAGCTACCGCCAGAAAGACAACAAGGGTGAACGGTGGGTCAGTGAATTTGTTGATGCTCTGAAGACAGAACTCGAATCGACATTCAAAGAAGAAATCAGTGTTTATTTTGACATCAACCCACACGATGGACTATTGGAGACACATGATGTGGATGCCTCTTTGAAAGATAAACTTAAATGCCTTGTCTTTATCCCTATCATATCACGAACATATTGTGACCCGAAATCATTCGCATGGGAGCATGAGTTTAAAGCTTTTGTGGAAGAAGCATCTCAAGATCAGTTTGGATTGAAAGTCAAACTGCCTAACGGCAATGTAACTAACAGAGTATTGCCGGTTCGTATACATGATCTGGATAAAGATGATATGAAACTTTGTGAATCGGTTTTGAATGGAATTCTCAGGGGAGTTGATTTTGTTTATAAAGAACTGGGAGTTGACAGACCTCTTACTCCTGATGATGACGAAAAGAAGAATTTAAATAATACCAAGTATAGGAATCAAGTAAATAAAGTAGCTCTGGCAATAAAAGAGATTATTACAGCAATAAAACACTATGGACAAAAACCTGAAGGGGTTTTAAAAGAGGTTGTCAATGCAAAATCTGAAAATCCAAAAAATCTTAAATCAAAAATCATTATAGCATCTGCTATTGCACTTGCGCTTATTATCCTTGGGTATTTTTTAATACCAGTATTTTCTAAACCAAAAGAACAACCTGAAAAATCAATTGCAGTACTACCCTTTATAAATGACAGTCCGATTGATAGTAATAAATACTTCATCAACGGTGTAATGGAAGATATACTGAGTGATCTGCAGACAATTAAAGAGCTCAGGCCAATATCTCGCACATCAGCTGAAAAGTACCGAACTACAACTAAATCAATTCCTGAAATAGCAAAAGAACTAAGTGTAAATTATATTGTTGAAGGTAGTGGACAAAAGTCTGGTAAAACAATACGCCTAAATGTTAAGTTATTCAGAGCCTACAAAGAGGGCCCTCTTTGGGGAAACAGCTATGAACAGGAAATGCATGATGCCAGAGATATTTTCAGGATACAGAGTCAGATAGCTGAGGCAATAGCGACAGAATTAAAAGCAGTGATAACTCCTAATGAAAAACAACTAATTGAAAAAACACCTACGACAAATCTGGCAGCTTATGAGGCTTATCTTCAAGGCATATTTTATTGGAGAAAATTCACTCAACTCGACGAGGAGGTTGCTTTGCAGTATTTTGAGCAGGCAATAGAGAAAGACCCGAAATATGCGCTTGCATATGCTGGTATTTGCAATGTTTGGCAACTACGCTCGAATGCTTCATTTGCATCTCCTTCGGAGGCAATCCCCAAAGAAATGGCTGCTCTCACGAAAGCCCTTGAATTGGACAGCACCCGGGCAGAAGTTTATCATTCCCTGGCATTCTTTAAAACTTATATAAGGTGGGATTTGAAGGGTGGCGAGTCATCGATCAAGAAAGCTATTACTCTTAATCCCAACTATGTGGATGCCTACCTTCTTTATGAAGAGATCCTGATGATAACGGGACGGATGAAAGAAGCGATGGAACAAGTTGAGATCGCTCTTAAGCTGGATCCACTGAATATCCTTTGCAAAACTGAATATGGCTTAACTTCATATTTTTCTCGAAGGTATGACGATGCAATTAACGCATTTAAGGAGGTGCTAAAAACGGATCCTGCAAATGAGTTGGCCTTAGAAAATCTGCCCGGGGCTTTCCACCAGATCGGAAGGCAAAAGGAAGAGATGGAAGCATGGAAGTCATATTATAGTATCATCTTTAAAAACTTTGCCAATGTCTTTGATCTGGGTTATGCAAAGGCAGGATATGTTAGTGCGATGAACCTTGAAGCTGATACCCTAGTAGCGCAGTCAAAAACAAACTATATTAATCCATGGGAGATTGCGCTTATTTATTCCTGTGCCGGGAATAAAGAACGAGCAATGGACATGTTAGAGCATGCCTATGAAGTGCATGATCCCAATGTAGTTTTTATGTTATACCCTGTATTTGATATTCTGCGTAACGAGCCTCGTTTTCAGGAACTGGCACGGAAGTTGGCCGTTCCTTATAAATAGATTTTTTTATTTACTTAGAATACCAGGCTGAGCATGAAAGAGTAAGGGAATGGTTGGAAGAGAATAAGTTGTTATAAAGTATCTTAAATTTCTATTGAAAAGAAAAGATGGCAAGTCTCATCCCAGATTACGAATACGACATCTGCCTTCGCAATGCTTCGGCCTTTGGTCGCTGAAGTCGACCTATGGCCGACGAAGGCGGCGGACAAGTCTTCATCAGCTATCGTCAAAAAGATAATAAATGCCACGGATAGTTGGCGAAGTATATTGGTCCAGAACCAACAAAATAATTAAAAAAAACAAACCAGAGTTATTATATATGAAAAAAAGCATCCTTTTCTCATTTGCCATATGCATCTTAGTCACATTTGCATCCCCGAACGGTTTAACGTCTGAGAAACTGCCTGCTCCTTTCGTAATTCTTCCCCAGCCACAGAATATAATCCTGCTGAATGGCCCAGGACTTGAACCCAATACCCTTCAACACTTGAATTTAAAAGGTGTGTTCAGCCGTCCGGTAATGGGAAATCTACTTTCACAACTTACAACCGGAGGGTCGACTGTTAAAGGAACACTTACTCTTGTTCTGGATAAAACGATCACATCTATTCCTTCGGAAGAAGGATATGTTATGACTATTAACAAGGATAAGGTAGAGGTAATCTCATCAGGTGAGGCAGGTCTGTTTTACGGCTGCCAGACCCTTGAACAGCTTCTTGAAGATGCCAGGGATTTTAATAAGCCGGTTCCTTCCTGCAAAATTACTGATTATCCGGTTCTCTCTTACAGGGCAGTCCATTTTGATCTGAAGCACCACCTCGATCATATGAATTATTATTATGAGAGTATCGATAGACTGGCTCGTTATAAGATCAATGCCGTTGTGGTTGAGTTCGAGGACAAACTGCGTTACCGGCGACAGCCGCTTGTCGGTGCTCCTCAATCGATCAGCATAGATGAAATGGCGGCATTAACGCGATACGCTCGGGAAAGGCATATTGAAATCACACCTCTTGTTCAGGGTCTCGGGCATGCCACATTTATTCTGAAACATGAGGAATATGCCGTTCTGCGCGAATTGCCATGGAACAAATGGGCATTTTGTCCGTTGAATGAGGGCACATACCAGATTCTTTTTGACATGTACCGTGATGCCATCGATGCGACACCCGGATCAAAATATCTTCATATTGGCGGCGATGAGATAGGAAATATAGGATTGTGTCCGCGATGCAAACCGATGGCCGATAAGGAAGGTATGCTGAGCCTGAGTCTTTACTGGCTTAAAAGGGTCTGCGAGTTTGCAAGGGAAAATGGACGGATTCCGATATTCTGGGATGACATGCCACTGAAACATGGCGGAGTATATGAAAGCACCTGGAGTGATGAGGTAACATCAGCTGTGGCTGAAAAAGCCTGGAAGGAAGGCACCTCCAAACTCGATAACCTGCTGACAGATTTTCCCAAAAACTGCGTTTATATGCGCTGGAACTATTCAATGGCAAGACAACCCGGAAATATTCTTGCCCTGGACTGGTACAAAAGTCACGGATTAAAAGCCATGGTAGCTACTGCTGCAAATACTGAAGGTGGGATGCTGTTCCAGGAGGATGAACGCGATAAGGGCATGGCATCATCGGGTATCATTACTATCAGAAGCTTTATTCAACTGGCTGCAGAAAAAAATATCACGGGAATGCTCTGTACGGCATGGGATGACAAATCTCCCCACATGGAAAATTACTGGCGCGGATTTATTGCAGCTGCAGAATACAGCTGGAATCCGAACGGACGAACACTCGAAGAATACGATAGCGCATGGCTCCAAAGAGAGTTCGGAATTTCCATTCCTGACTATCGTAACTTTAATAATCAATTGAGGAGAGGCTCGGTTTTATGGTACGAAGCCCTTTTCAGACAAGGCAGCCAGATGGATGAGGATAATAATGCTTTACAGAGTTTGCCGCAGGTCGAGCATTGGTTGCCACCCGTCGAGGGAAGAGAAAAAATACAATTTGATTACACCTCCAAACTTATTGAATTGCCTGATCTTAATTCTCCTGGTACCTGGAGTAATAAATACAAAAACCTCCTCGACAGAGCCCTGATTGAGAAGAATAGTTATAAAGAATTATCAGGCAGGCTGACTAAGCTATATAATAAATCCGGAAGAAACAGGTACTATTGGAGTCTCTCGACAGCTCTTTACAATCTTCAGAGCACTATCCCTGATTTATTGCTTGCCCTGAAGGAGAGTGACAGCGCAGATAAGGTTCAACGGGAAACAGGTTTTGAAGATGTGAAAAAAGCCATGAAAGAATTTCAGGATACATGGAAAGAGATGGAAAATGTTTATGGACAGACACGCTTCATCTCCTATCCGCCGAACTATGTTCCTGACCGGTATTTCCACCTGGCCAGCCAGCGTGAAGATTTGACGTGGATGATCCAACCTGAGGAATTATACTTCGGAATGATTGAAAAATGGATTGGAAAAAATTAAAATGCAGACTTCTTTTTAATTTCTTCAGCAAGTAACTCAAACTCTTCAGTTTCTTTCCTCACCTGGACTATAAAGCTATTCTCATCAACGGTCCCTAATGCGGCTTTCATCTCCTCCATATTTCTGAATGTAGACTGCCGGTACGGGTTGTCAAAATCTTTTTTCCGTGATTTGTAAACCTGGTCACAAACGAATTTCTGAATGTTCACTGTTTTTTCCATTGCAGACTTCCAATCGATAATATTTAGATTTTCTTTTCCATATAACTCGCAAAGGGTGGCAAATGCATGTTTCTGTTTATCAATTTTATATTTAGCCCAAAGATTATTATATCTGTCGTGGATCTCTTTCCAAGTTTTCAATCTGCCTGCACCAATATCATTCCTTAGTTTTTCAACATCATCTTTTTGCATCATCTGTCCGCCAAGATTAACCCAATCCTTCTGCCGATTACTCTTCAGGACTTTACACATTGTAGAGAAGGTAGCCTTTGGATCTGAGCTCAGGTATTCCATAATATTCTTTGTTGCATAATAATGTAATATATCACCATATGCATGATATGATTTATATGGTTTTAATATCACCACTTTCCTATTGGTATTCTCCATGTTTTCACCGAGTACCTCAAGCTTGTTTATTTCTTCTTCTTTGCCTGATAAAAGTTCACGTCCCAGATGAATCAGATCATCATCATTCTTTCCCTTAAGCGATATACCCTTTCCGCTTAAACTTGCTTTTGCGGTCCATATTTCCAGCAACTTACGGGCGATGAATATCTCCTCAATAGTATCGGGAGCAAACGGTTCAAATTCAATGTTCTGATCTTTATGAACTCGTTTGTCACGATTCTGGAATTTCCAGGAATTCCGGGCGAGGGCATACATGTTATATAACCACCAGTATGCGGGCATAACTTCCAGCTGATCCTTTGAAACATTGTTATTTAAAAGCGAAAAGGGTAACGGAATATTGAGTTCGGCGGGATAATCGGCTTTAGAAAGAAGTACAAATGAAGCGAACCGGCATGAATGCTTTACACTGGTGCACAATCCGGGCCAGAATCCCCGACCAGCCTGGATTTCATTGTCATTAGCCCGGCTGTTATGATTTGAACCAATTGTCGCTCCGGCAGCCATATTGCTTTGTCCCATAACAACCGAGGCAATCAGAAATGAATTATTGTGATGCTGCTCATGTGCCGGGAATATCAGATTATTAAGTACTTCACAACAAGAGATAGTTGAATTATCACCTAAAAATGAGTTAATTAACCTGGCGCCGTATTTCAGGCTGGAATTATTACCCAGGATAAATTTTACAGCTTTGCAACCATAGAATATATGACAACCATAACCAATAATACCATTTACAAGTTCAACTCCTTCTCCGATTTGCGTGGGTTCTTCTTCAGAAGAATTAATAGTAAGGTTTTTTAACTTATTGGCCCCCTTAATATAGCAATGTGAACTGATCTTCACGTCTTTAAGGATAAGAGAATTTTTAATTACACAATGATTGCCTGTTGTTCCATAATGTCCGCGTTTGTTATCAATGCTGTTCTGAGTTATATTTTTAAGATTTTCCTGCAAGGCAGTGTCATCTCTGTACTTAGCCCACAGGTAAGCATCGGCTGTGATCATCCCGTCGTATGGCAGCACTCTGCGGCAGCCGGTTTCATTCATGAGATCGAGCCAGGTTCTTACATTTTCCGGTTCACCTTCTTTTATGATCCCGTTACCAAATTTGGCATGATCTGTCGTATGCATTTCCTGTATATTAAAAAGGATACAGCGATCACCAATAATATAATGAGCCAGGTAATGAACATTATGAATAGCAACATCATCACCGATATCGGAAGCAATAATGAGGCTGTTTGTAATTCCCGAAGGAACTCTCAAATCGTGATGCTGAAGTATTACATTCCTTAAGCATCCGATCCGGACAAGACCGAAAAACCTGGTATTTTTTATCTGATTCGTATCAAACTGATCTGTAACAAGTATTTCATCCCAGTTATCAGCTGTATTATCATTTTTTACGAGTTTTTCAACCTCGTCCGATCGCAAATGTCTCCAGCCCGATTTAGGAGGAATGGTCTGTTTGTTTCGCTGGTAATATTCATTTTGCCCTTTTGGAAGATATTCTTCGGGAATGAAGTTCTTACCTATGTTTTCTGATGGTACTAATGATACATTGTCCATTGTAAAGTTATGTTTATGATACTGGTCATAAATTTATATTATTTAAGTTACAGTAAAAAATATTCTTAAGAACTTTCAATCTGCTCCTGTAGTCCTCTGTAAATTCCTTTGTGAACCTTAGCGATCCCGATAGCTATCGGGACCTCTGTGTACCTTTGTGGTAAAACCTAATTAATTTAACCACAAAGGATCACAAAGTATAGAACAAAGTAACTCAAAGAAAAAAATCAATGATTTATATTTTCCCAAACAATTCTATTTCCTGAAATAAAATCATTTTGTTTTTAATTCTATAATTTCTTAAATTTATACCTGTCTGCTAAATCTTAAACATTATGTGTAAAAGCCACTTCAACCCAATTCATTGCATTATTCCGCCTTACATGCTGACCAGGCTTATGGAATCGGGCAATAAAAAAATTGCTGACCTTGCAATCAAATCTAATTTCAGGAGCTTCCGGTTCCGTAACGATAGGATCTTTTTTCAGAAAGCAAGCCAGCACGAGAAGGATATTCTTGGTCTGATCGATAAACAACCTGGAAAGGAGATTATGCAAATGGAAGTTTATGACTGCAGGCAGAAAACTGATCTTATAGGCGCCACCTTATTATGGGATTCAAAGAACAATCAGAAAATCACTTCCGTAGCAGGAAAAAAAGTTATTAAAGGAGGCAAGGCATCGTGGGATTTCTATTGGCAGCTATTTAGCAGAAATTCCATAGATAATAAAGGACTGCTCATCAAACAGTATGTACATTTTGATAAGGGTATGGATAATGCTTACTGGGATGGCAGGCGCATGGTATATGGTGATGGAGACGGATTAGTCTTTACAAGTTTTACAAGTGATATAGACGTTATTGGTCATGAGCTTACACATGGTGTCACAGAAAACGAGGCCAATCTTGATTATGAAAACCAGGCAGGCGCTTTGAATGAATCATTTTCTGATATCTTTGGGATAATGATAAAACAAAGATATAATAATCAGGATGTTAAGAAATCAAACTGGTTAATAGGCGAGAAGGTAATGATAGGTCCGAAATATGCATTGCGCAGCT
The DNA here is from genome assembly GCA_003141525.1 of Bacteroidales bacterium. Classification (GTDB taxonomy): domain Bacteria; phylum Bacteroidota; class Bacteroidia; order Bacteroidales; family VadinHA17; genus LD21. The sequence goes on along the minus strand of PLML01000138.1, from coordinate 2,024 downwards.
TGAAAGCGCCAGGTACGGCTTATATAAATCATCCTGAATTAGGAACTGATCCGCAGCCTGCAACTATGGATAAGTATCAGAACCTGACGAACACCCAGTCGGGCGATTTTGGAGGAGTGCATATTAACTCGGGGATCCCGAATTTTGCTTTTTATGTTGCCGCATTCAATATGGGAGGTTATTCATGGGAGAAAGCCGGCCGTATCTGGTATGCTGTCTTAACTGACGTTAGTTTAGCACAAAATGCTAAATTTGCAGATGTAAAAAACCTTACCATTGTTCATGCCGGGAGAATATTTGGCATAAATAGTCCGGAAGTAACAGCTGTGAGGCAGGGATGGCTGGAAGCAAAAGTTTAGAGTGTGCGATGAAAATAAAACTTATACGAACAGGCGGATTTATTCCGATAACAAAGTCGGCAGAAACTGAAGTTAACCTGTCTGAACAGGAGCTGGCAAATCTCCTGGTAACTATAAAACATGATCCGGCTGCACCACGGATCAAAGACGGGAACTACTATGAACTGACCGTGGGTTCTGACAGTACGCCTGTTGACCTTGAAAAAGTGCCGGATGAATTCAAGAATCTTTTCAGCAGGCTAAAGAGCGATCTGAGAATAATAAAATAGGATCAGTCAGCCAGACCGGATTTTGAGATTCTGATAGATTTTCTACTTTCTAAATTTCGGATTATTAAAAACATCAAACCAAATCAAAGCGATCGAGGTTCATTACTTTGTTCCATGCAGCAACAAAATCCTTAACAAATTTTCCCTGGGCATCAGCGCTTCCGTACACTTCTGCAAGTGCTCTGAGCTCTGAGTTTGAACCAAAGATAAGATCTACCCGGGTTCCTGTCCATTTTAGTGCACCCATTTTGCGATCACGTCCATCAAATGTCTCTTTGGTCTCAGCTGTTGGCATCCAGACTGTACTCATGTCGAGCAGGTTTACAAAGAAATTGTTGGTAAGAACTTCAGGACGTTTTGTGAAAACACCATGTTCAGAGTTGTCAAAGTTTGTATTCAACACTCGCATACCACCAACCAGAACTGTCATTTCAGGAGCAGTTAGTGTCAGCAATTCGGCTTTATCCACCAATAATTCTTCGGTTGATATGGTGTATTTAGTTTTTAAATAGTTGCGGAAACCGTCAGCTGCCGGCTCAAGTACTGCGAATGATTCGACGTCGGTTTGTTCCTGCGATGCATCCATACGTCCAGGAATGAATGGAACAGTTACTACAGAACCTGCGTCTTTTGCAGCTTTTTCAACGCCTGCACATCCTGCCAGTACAATAAGGTCTGCAAGTGAAACCATTTTACCTGAAGATTGGGCGCTGTTGAATTCCTTTTGGATACCTTCCAGCGTTTTCAATACTTTTGTCAGCTGAGCAGGATTGTTAACAGCCCAATCCTTCTGAGGAGCTAGACGAATGCGGGCACCGTTGGCGCCACCACGTTTATCAGATCCACGGAAAGTAGAGGCAGAAGCCCATGCGGTAGATACCAGCTGAGATACTGAAAGTCCTGAATTAAATACCTTAGCTTTTAATGCAGCAATATCTTTCGCATCAATCAACACATGATCCACCACAGGTATTGGATCTTGCCAGATCAGTTCTTCGGCGGGTACTTCAGCACCTAAGTAGCGTGCACGAGGTCCCATATCCCGGTGAGTCAGCTTAAACCATGCACGGGCAAAGGCATCGGCAAATTCAAGAGGATGTTCATAGAAACGTCTTGAAATTTTCTCATAAACGGGATCTAAACGCAAAGAAAGGTCGGTAGTAAGCATCGTTGGCGCATGTTTCTTAGACGTGTCGTGAGCATCAGGCATGACCTTATCAGCATTTTTCGCTACCCACTGATGCGCCCCGGCCGGGCTTTTTGTCAGTTCCCATTCGTATTTAAAAAGGTTATCGAAGAAGTAATAACTCCACTTGGCGGGAGTCTGTGTCCATGTAACTTCCAATCCGCTGGAGATTGTGTCGCCTCCTTTTCCTGAGCCAAACTTGCTTTTCCA
>PLML01000206.1 GCA_003141525.1 Bacteroidales bacterium | reverse complement strand
AACCTCTGTGTAACTCTGTGTCTTCTCTGTGTTTCTCTGTGTCAGTTTTTAATTTTTTAATTACACAGAGAGCCACAGAGGGTACACAGAGGGTCACAGAGAATTCACATATTTATGTCAGGATCAAACTTTGTAGATTATATAAAGATTTATTGCCGTTCCGGTAACGGTGGCGCCGGATCAGCTCATTTCCGCAGGGAGAAATTTGAACCCAAAGGCGGACCCGACGGAGGTGACGGAGGCAGAGGAGGGCACATAATACTCAGAGGTAATGATCAGATGTGGACTCTTCTGCACTTAAAATATCAGCGTCATATATTTGCAGAGAATGGTGTCGGGGGTGGCAGACAGCAGTCAACCGGAGCCGAAGGAAAAGATGTGATAGTTCAGGTTCCTCTTGGCACAATAGCAAAAAACTGTGAAACAGAAGAACCAATTTTTGAAATAACAAAAAATGATGAAGAAAAGATCCTTGCAAAAGGAGGAAGGGGAGGCCAGGGAAATGTCCATTTCAAATCACCAACCAACCAGACACCACGATATGCCCAGCCCGGGGAACCCGGAATTGAAGAAGAATTTATACTTGAGCTTAAAATACTTGCTGATGTAGGACTCGTAGGATTTCCGAATGCAGGCAAGTCAACTTTGCTGTCGGTAGTTTCTGCTGCCAGGCCTAAGATTGCCGATTATGCTTTNNCTAAGGCATATTGAAAGAAATTCGATGCTTCTTTTCCTGGTTCCTGCCGACAGCAGGAACATTAAAGAGGAATATGAAATACTTATTAATGAATTAAAAATGTATAACCCGGAACTCCTTGATAAAAAGCGGGTTCTCGCAATATCAAAAACTGATATGCTTGATGAAGAACTGATAAACGAGATAAGAAATGATCTTCCTGATATTCCCAGGGTATTTATCTCCTCTTTGACGGGTCAGGGAATTATCACGCTTAAGGATATGATATGGAAAGTGCTTAACAATGACTGATAAAACAGATGCTTGAACGACTTGACCAACAGCTTTTCTTATTTCTGAATTCCTTAAATTCACCATTCTGGGATCAGATGATGTATACATTAAGCGGAAGATTAATATGGGTTCCGCTTTATCTGACCATTCTTATTTTTCTGGGTATTAAATATAAAAGGAAATTCCTTATTATTCTCATTTTTATAATCCTGGCTGCTACACTGGCTGACCAGACATCTGTTATTGTTAAAAATCTTGTTCATCGTTTACGCCCCTGTCAGGAACCTTCGATTAAAGCGTTGGTCCACCTGGTAAATGGTGAATGCGGTGGGCTTTATTGTTTTGTATCTTCTCACGCTGCAAACACATTTGATGCTGCTCTTCTCAGCCTGCTCTTTATAAAGAGAAGGTGGTATACAATAAGCATTCTTTTATGGGCAAGTGTTATTAGTTACAGCAGGGTCTACCTGGGTGTTCACTATCCGGGCGATGTGATATGCGGCGCTCTTCTCGGTGCATTAATAGGCTGGTGTGTTTATAGACTTTATGTGCTGACTGACAATAGTATACTTAAGAATAAACCTTATTTTAATCCGGCACAAAATCGCCCCTCAACACATTAAGCTTTACTTCCATGTATTGCATAAATCTGGAATCGGACGACCCGTTTTTCAACCTTGCAATTGAAGAATCACTTCTTAAAAATAATAAAGATGAATATCTGATCCTGGGTATTAATAAACCCTGTGTCATTATAGGTAAGCATCAATCGGGGCACATGGAGGTCAATACAAAGTTTGCCAGTCAAAATAAGATCCCGGTAATAAGAAGAATTTCCGGCGGAGGAACAGTGTTTCATGATCATGGAAACCTGAATTTCAGTTTTATCAGGCAAAGTGAAAGTGGCAAACAGGTCGACTTCAGGAAGTATACTCAACCAGTGATAGATTTTTTAAAATCCATGGGGGTTGAAGCAAGATTTGAAGGGGGAAATGATCTTAAAGTTGATGGATTAAAGATATCAGGAAATGCAGAACATATTCATGGTAACAGGGTCCTTCACCATGGGACATTACTATTCAGCTCCTCTCTGGAAATGCTTAGGAATTCGCTACGAAAAGACACTTCGTGTTATACCTCAAGGGCTGTTGTTTCAAATCCTTCATCTGTTGTTAATCTGAATGAGAAAATGAACTGTTTCCGGGATATTAATGAATTAAGGTCAGAAATGATGAACTACTTCCTGAGGAACTTTTCTGATAATTTTCCTTATATTCTTAGTCATACAGATATCCTGCAAGCTGAATCTTTGGCTGATTCAAAATATAAAACCTGGGAGTGGAACTGGGCTTATGGTCCGGAGTACACTTTTAAAAATAGTTTTGAGATAAATAAATTAAATCATTCCTGCGAATTATTTGTAAAAGATGGGATTATCCGGGAATGTTCTATTGAAGGAAGCGATCAGATGAAGATAGCTTCAAAAAAGTTAATGGGTTGCAGGCATATGGTCGAAGATTTATCGGAAACCTTCCGGGGAGAAAATATTATTTTAACTGAAGAGGAGATCTTTAATTTCTTTTAATTTGTTATTTTACCAAAGAGTTAATCAAGTACATCTCTGTGATTCTCTGTGTCAGTTCTTAAATTTTTTGTTACACAGAGTTATTTCGTTAA
>PLML01000231.1 GCA_003141525.1 Bacteroidales bacterium | reverse complement strand
TTTCTTGAGACGTCCGAGAATAACCGAAAGTTGTCAATCTTGTTGGGATCTTCTTGAAATTCCCTTTTTTCGGATTTTAATACTGTTGCCATATCAATTAGTGTGATTTATTTTGAACAGGTTATCTTCGTGTAGCGAGTTTGAACTCGCCACTCGTTTTTATATTTTCCCAAAGTAAGCCTTACATACCAATATGAGTAGTTATAAGTACTAGAATAATTTTACCATTGTATCAATATATCAAAGTTACGACTTGTTATAACTATAATCAAGTCCCAGAAAAACTAACGCTTTTTTGATAGTTGAAGAATAAGGGAGTATCAAGAGTTTTATTGCTGTAAACCACCCTTAATTTATTTGAGGGGATTTATAGATTTATCGTTCAACCGATTTTAAAGGTCTTTTTAGAAAGATCAGTTTTTGGTCACCTTCACTTGTCACTATTAATAAAACTCCCCAGAATTGACCAGAAGAAATATAGTGTGGTTTGGCATTAATGACTCATTAAGGTCGGTGTTAATTAACACCATTTTTAATAGTCTTGTCCCCATCCCCACCAAGAGTCGGGTATCAGGAATGTCAATAATGATCTTATCAAAAATCTTGCTAGGTTTCTTGCTAGGTTTTGGGGATAACAGGTATTAAATAATGGAAATGTAATGATTTTGTCTTTATACAATAGGTTTAATAATCAATGTGTTAAAATATATCTATGATATTTAATTATGATTCTGGATCAGAAGAGTTCAGGTTCGAAACCTGACGGGACAACCAGATTATCAAACACTTACATAATCAAATATGTAGGTGTTTTTGTTTGTTGCTAGGTTCTTGCTAGGTTTTGGGGGATTTTATGACAACCTGTTTAAAATTCAACAATGGTTGGGGGTAATTACCACCAACCACTGATAATCTTAAATAACAAATAATTTCCTTTTCGCCAAATGACGATTTACAATGTGCCTTTTTTTTAGATATAGTTTTATTCTTTTTTATTAGGGTCTTTTGACCTCAAATGTTTTTCAAGAAACTTTTCCATCGCACCATAAAAATCAAATTGGTTATCCTGATTTAGAAATCCATGTCCCTCATTTTCTTTAACCATATATTCAACTTCGATTCCTCTATTTTTAAGTGCATTTACCATCTGGTCACTTTCGGCTTTATTTACTCTTGGATCATTAGCACCCGCAGCCACAAGCAGAGGCACTTTTATCTTATCTGCATGGAGTACGGGTGAGGCTTCTGCCATTAACAAACTATCTTTTTTAGGATCACCAACCATTTCGTACCATTGATCTAAATACGGTTTCCAATAAGGAGGAATAGTTTTCATAAATGTGAAAAGATTAGCAACACCAACATAATCTACTGCACAGGCATATAAATCTGGTGTAAAGGTGACCCCAGCCAAAGTAGCATACCCGCCATAACTACCGCCATAAATCGCAATGCGTATAGGATCGGCAATGCCTTCCTTCTTCAGATATTCTACTCCATCAGTAATGTCATTCTGCATATTTTTCCCCCATTCTTTGAAAGACGCCTCCCAAAACTTTTTACCATACCCGGTGCTTCCTCTGAAATTCATCTGTAATACAGCATAGCCTCTATTGGCTAAAAACTGTACTTCGGGACTAAAATACCACCCATCTCTGGCCCAAGGGCCTCCATGCGGATTTACCACTACCGGTATTTTTTCTGGTTTAATTCCTTTTGGTAAAGTTAGGTAACCATGAATAGTTAATCCATCTCTTGAGGTATAGACAATCGGCTTCATGTTAGCCATATTCTTTTCATTAATCCAGTAATATGGATTAGCTACTTCTGTCGCTTCTTTTGAGGAGAAATCGTAAACATAATATTTACCAGGAAGCCTATCACTATAATTATACACAATCCCTTTATTCATTGCATCATCCCATCCAGCAAAACCTACCTCATACCCTTTAAAATGTTCTTTCAATCCATTATTTCTGCTTTCCCATACCTTATCAAAAAAATGATCTTCTTGTCTTTCACCTGTCCATGAGACACTGGCAAGTATTTTATTCTTTTTATCATAAAATATACTTGTCAAATCATAATCAGGATTAGCATAAATTTCCTTAACTTCTTTGTTCAAAATCGGATCATATTCCACCAAAGCAACCTTATCTCTTCCAATATTTGATAAAATAAAGACATGTTTATTGCTAGCATCAAAAGATTGCGGAGAAAATTGTTCTTTGAATGATGTAGTAAGTAATAATTTAAAATCATCCTTATCGGTATTGCGATACAGGTATGAAATGTTAACTCCATCTGTTTTGGTAGCCATCCTTATAACACCATCATTATCAGTATACCAGCTATCATAGTTTTGTTTGTTTTCGTACATTAAAGTAAGTTGTCCTGTTTCTATATTTATTAGATAAGGATCAAAATACTGTTTGTCTCTTTTATTAATTGCTATTAACAATTCTTTTTCTTTTCCAGGAATATATCGCAAGGGATCCAAGACGAGGGTTCGATAACCAGGAAATGGAGTAAGAGCAATAAGATCCTTCCCTTTGACAGTTACAGAAAATAGCTGAAAATTTTCATCACCGCCAACGTCCTGTAAGAAAACAATACGATCACCCTTCCAGAAATAATTCCAGATACTTCGTATGGTATCGTTTGTGACACGGATTGCATTTTCATCTCCAACTTTCTGTACATATACATTGAACATATTTTTATAATTGGCAATATAGGAGTAGTAATTGCCATCAGGGGAAATATTGAAATTAGTTTTTTCTCCATTTTTGAAGAACAATTTCATGTCAATTAAAGGAGCTGGTGTCTCCTTTTCTTTGAAGGAAGAGGTACATCCTGTTATAAATATTAATGCAAGTAGCGGAATTAGAAGCAGATGATTTTTTTTCATGATAAGTATTTTTAGAAAAACAAAGTTACGAAACGGCATAATCTTAGTCAATTTTATTTTAGTGGCGTTTTCTCTGATTATTGTAAATTCCGGTTAAAGACTTCACGAGATAGTTATGGTACCACTTTAAAACGTTCTGGGAAGTCAAGAGATGAGATCGAGGAAATGATGGGACATTCTACCTCTCAGGTCATCGAACACTATCTGGCGAGTCTGGATATGGATAAAACGTGTGAAATTAATGAAGGGCTTTTCTAGACTTGAAACCTCTATTTTTGATTGGACAGAATTATAGGGAAGCCGACATGGTCAAATCAGGACTGATTTTGCGTTCAGGTTCGAGGCCTGACGCGACAACTGATAATCAACCACTTACTACTTGCTTTGTAAGTGCTTTTTTGTTTATTGTTAGATTCTTGCTAGGTTTTTGAGAGATTTTTTGACAATCTTATTAAATTTAAACAAAGGTCGGTGGCGATTTTCACCATTCTTTTATTATATACCTTGACTCTTCAAATCCGGAGCATCAAATTTCTTATGGGAAAAAAATCCGAATTTTAACTTCGTTTCAGGCTACAGGAGGTTGGGTGTACAACCAGACATTAAAAAGGCTGCCTTCAGCAGCCTGATCTCATGGGATTATTAAGAAATTTGAAAGAGATTTTTTTATTTAAATTTGAATTAACCCGGGATATTGCTTTTCATAGCATTGACCGTGTTATGTGCAGTTATTATTTCAATGGTAACAATAGATATCTGTAATAAACACCCATCAAATCCTTCTGTAAGCAAATTTCCAAAGTCATTTTGGAATCTCTCTGTAAGTAGGTACACCAACCTAAAACTTAGTCAAGTTACCTTTTTTATTTTGATGTAATTGTACAATCAATTACACCATCTGTAATACTGACACTTGAGTTATCAATAGGTTTGAAAACAGTCGCAGTAAATGTACCTTTGATAGATGTTGATGTCAGCGAAGTAATATTTACGGTACAGCTTGAACCAGATGTTATTGCTGTAGATGTATATGGAGTGACGTTTTTATCAACAAAAGAAACAGAAGAAATTGTTTCAGCAGAGGATGCTGTATAAGTACCAGTAGTTATAGCTGATGTAGCAGTATAACACGTTACTATTATCGATCCATTAGTTTTTACATTTTCTGTTGATGTTTGAATTGTTAAGCTGGTTGAAGCTGCAATAACTTTTGAAATAGAACAGGAATAATTCATTCCGCCTGCTTTAAACGTAATTGTACCAGAAGCATTGTAAGTTCCATCTGCAGGACCATTATTGCTTGTGTTTGATACAGTATTGTTGTTTGTGGTGGATGTTGCATTTTTGATAGTGTTTGATGTAGTTTTAGGATTTTTTTGACCACAACTACAAACTAATATTCCAACTGTAATCAACATGCTGATAAATAGAGTTTTTTTCATAATACAAATTTTTAAGTTATAGATTAAGAAAACAAAATTAAGGGGAATATGTATTCAAAACAAATATTGTTTTCGGTATCTTTTATTAAACCGTGTCGGTGCTATTATTGTACCTAACTTAATAGTGTTTTATACACAGTCTTTTTACAGTTTACTTTAAAAGGTAGAAATAAAAAAATATTCACCTGTCGGTCATGACAATTAGTCTTTGATAGATTTTATGATAACTTGTTTAAATTTAAACAAAGGTCGCTGGAAATTTACTCCATTCTTTTATTTTTGAAAAAGCCAGTAGACTTCTGCTGTATGTTTAATGGTGAATACTACATATTATCAAACTTGAGAAGAATGAAGACTTTGGGCTAGTGTGAAAAAACTACCCATTTGTTCTACTGAGAATTAATTATTGCCGAGGGACATATTATCATTAACATAAATACAACTTTATTCTTCTTGTTTTGTTAGTATTATTCTATTAATTACTCAAGATAATTCAAAGAATATGAAATTAAAAGTCATCACAATCTCTATTGTTCTACTTGCAAGCTTACCAGGTAAATCTTACGGACAGCAAAAACCTCTAGCAGGGCCTTCTGATACACTTGTTGTGCTTTGGTCAAGCGGCGACCCCGAAGTTGCAGAAAAAGCATGCTTAATGTACACATCTGCTGCTAATAAATTCAAATGGTTCAACGAGGTTATACTTGTTGTCTGGGGGCCATCGGAAAAACTTCTTGCCGAGAATGCTGTTCTGAAAGAAAAAGTTGCATCATTACAAAAGTCAGGTGTTATGGTGCAGGCCTGTATCGCATGTTCAAACATGTACGGTGTCACAGATACCCTCAAGGTCTGCCAGGTGGATGTGAAGGGTATGGGTGTCCCACTTACAAAATATCTGAAAAGAGGATATAAGGTGGTTTCATATTAGAATGGCTTTTTAAGGAGAGGTTTGGGTTGCTCTCTTATTCTCCATCTTTTAAGGAAATTAGGAAATTGATGGATGGATTTATATGTGAAAAGGCTTTTGGTCTTGGCCACCTTTGGCAGGAATAAATTGACCACCATCAATCGGCGTTAAATCCTTGTTGTTTTGTTTTGTATGTTCGGTGAAATCTGACCGGATTTTGTGGTGGTCAAATAAGATTGGATCTTATAACCTCAGAGGTTATAATTACGATTACCATTTTTAAAATATTTTAAGGTCGCCAAGGATGGATCATCTAAAGCCAAACTACTCCTTTAAAATCCTCATAAACTCTCCCAGAATTAACCAGAATCAATCTGGTGAGGTCTGGTGATATATATTAAAGGTCGGTGGTAATTAACACCTAACTTAATTTTGTTTGAAAATTGATGACTTTGACCATATTTCGTAGGATCAAATTGATCATCTTGTTGAACATTAATTTAAAAACCACACCTTAAATTTATAGATTTACTGGTAAACATTTGGTTGACAATTTACATCGGCGATTCCCTTAAAGTGCGTAACATAATGAATATAATATGGGATACCAACCAGCTTGCAAGAGAATTGTAATTGTGGTGGAAGAACCTTTTAGCAAACAAATGGGCTTTCCGATTTATGGAATTATTTTTGCATTTCTATCAGCAAAAGCAGTAAGTTTAAGAAAAGTTTTACAATAAGTCGCTATGGATACAAAAGCTAACAGGATCACTTTACAGAATATTGCCCGAAAGGCAATGATTGCAAGAGGTTTGGAGCCTGATTTCCCATCGGATGTGGTTGCCGAATTGTCGAAAATAACCTCTCCGGCCATCAATAAACCTTCACAGACAAAAGATCTTCGCGATAAGCTATGGTGCTCGATCGATAACACCGATTCACGTGATCTTGACCAGTTATCCTACGTAGAACAGCTGCCAGAAAACAAGGTTCGGGTATTTATTGCCATAGCGGATGTGGATGCGTTGATAGCTGAACATTCAGATATTGATAATTATGCCAGCCGTAACACTACATCTGTTTATACTGTGGCCCGGATATTTCCAATGCTCCCTGAGAAACTATCAACAGATCTTACTTCGTTGAGTTTCGATGCCGACCGCTGTGCTATCATGGTTGAGATGGTCGTAGACAAAGATGGCTCCGTGGAACAATCAGATGTTTATACTGCAATTGTACGCAATTGTGCAAAACTCGACTACATGAGCGTAGGTTCCTGGCTCGAAGGAACCGGACCGGTCCCCTCAGAAATTACCAGTGTTGAAGGATTGGCTGAAAACATAAAGCTGCAGGACCAGGTGGCACAAAAGATGAAAGAGTTACGTTATATACATGGCGCTCTGGACTTTGAAACAATTGAAGTCGTCCCGGTTTTTGACGGGGATACTTTGAGTGAAATGAAAGTGGAGAAGAAAAACAGGGCTAAAGATCTGATTGAAGATTTTATGATTGCATCAAATGGCGCTACGGCCAGATTCCTGACCGGGAAAAATTTTCCTTCAATAAGGAGAGTCGTCCGTGTTCCAAAGCAGTGGGACAGAATCGTTGAACTGGCTTCAGAACATGGGTTTTCTCTGCCAGCCGTAGCTGATTCCAAATCTCTTTCTGAGTACCTGAAGTTTTTCAACCAGAAGGATCCGCTTCATTTCACGGATATGTCACTTAGCGTGCTTAAACTTCTGGGGTCGGGTGAATATGTTATGGAAACGCCAGGTTCAGGCATAGAGGGTCATTTCGGACTGGCAGTAAAAGATTATACACATTCTACTGCTCCCAACAGACGTTTTCCGGATCTGGTCACACAACGTTTGCTGAAATCGGCCATCTCAGGTAAACCTGTTCCATACCAGTTGGAACAACTGAAACAAATTGCGAGCCACTGTACGCTTAAAGAAGATGATGTTAAAAAAGTAGAGCGGCAGGTTGAAAAGTCAGCCAATGCCATACTCCTGGAATCAAGGATTGGAGAAGAATTTGATGCCATTGTCAGCGGCGCTTCACCAAAAGGTACATGGATACGTCTTTCCCATCCGCATGTTGAAGGAAAACTGGTGAAAGGATATAGCGGATTAAAAGTGGGTCAGAAACTAAAAGCACGACTCATACAAATCAATGTTGAAGCAGGGTTCATCGATTTTGAACTCGTTGATTGATTGGAAAAGCAAGTGACCCTGACCATCTTTGGCCGAAATAAATTGACCACCATAAGCCGGAGTTAAATGTTTGTTGTTTTGTTTTGGATGTTCGGTGAAATATGACCGATTTTTGTTGTGGTCAATTGAGTTCAAAACTACCCATCCCATTTTTAAGATGTTTTAAGGTTGACATCGATAGATCATATTCAGTCAACCTTTGCCTCAAAACCCATTTAAACTCTCCCAGAATTGACCCAATTCATCCTGTAATGATCTGTCGATAAGGGAATCAAGGATGATTTTATTAATGTTCACTTAGTTTAAACTCTAGGAAATCGTAGTTCATGTTTCCATTGGTTAATGTAGATAATTTTAGGACATGTATGCCTTTGCTCAAATAAATTTCTCCTATTGAATCCAACTTGTTCCAATGGTGCCATTGTCTCCAGGCTATGGTATCTTCCCTTTGATTTGTAGATGGAATGAAGAGACTCCCTCCGGCTATATTATTATCTACTGAAAGAGAAATAGTACCATTCCCGTTTGCGGTATACATTATCCCAACAACATAGTTACTGCTGTACTTCACATCAACAGTGTATTTAAGCCATTCTCCTGGTTTTGTCCAGCCTACATATAACTGACCCATTTCAGGATTAAACAAATTATATGAATTATTATCGATATCGTCGGATTTTGTATAGGAAATACCCACCTTTTCATGCATGCGAAATTCGTTCAGATATGTTCCATTTACTGTGTTAAGTCTTCCGCTTCCACCATTTACACTATCGAGGTCATGGTATGCAATTCCTTCACCTCCAGTGTCATAAAATTCACACTGCAGTTTTCCGGGTATAACCTGAATAGCATTATTAAATGGCTTCCCTTTATATACTTCCTGTGATTGAGCGTTATAATAGATAAAAAGAGAGCCGGTCAGCGTCAAAATTAAAATCTTTAATTTCATGAAATTTAATATTGATTAATTACAATGAATTATGAGGTTAATTTTCAAAATTAGTTTTTATTATGTAAAGTAGCCAGCTAAGAGATCCGTTTTAATGTAACCTTATTTTTCCCTCTTCTATAACTTTTTTTATTTTGCATTTAAAACTAATGTCAGAAATACCAGTGCAATTTGACATCGTTGGCCAAAATAAAATGACCAACCACAGAGGGAGTTAAATTATTGTTGTTTTGTTATGTATGCTCGGTGAAATATGACCGGATTTTGAGGTGGTCAAAGAAGGACGGATTTTTTACTAATATAAAGTAATCCCAATTTCTTCTCAATCAACAGATGCTTTCTTTTTTACCCTATTTTTCGTAAATTTGGAATAAGTGTATCCCTACTATACTTTTGAATTGAACTTTAACCAATCTGTCTATGGAAAAATCTCATTCAAATAATAAGGATAGCCAGCAAGCAACTCTCAAATTTAAATTTGTTTTTGTAGCCATAATGACACTTGGTAGCATATCCTGCCAAAAGCATTCTGAACCGCCCGCCGCGGCCCCCCAACCCCCGGTTGAATATGACAAACTCGTTTATCAATGGTTGGTGAATGAGCAACTTTCAAATGGTCTTTTGGAAAGCATTACCGGCAACAACTTAGTGTCTCTTTATGATAATTCCCTGGCAGCCCTTGCATTCATTGCCAAGGGTGATTACTTAAAAGCCGAAGCTATTTTTGATTTTTTCAACAATCATGTGAATTCTGAACTACTAAATGGGACAGGCGGCTTCGCACAATTTCGGGTTAGCGACGGCTATCCGCTATCTGGTTCCGGACGATGGCTGGGTGACAATGCATGGCTTTTAATTGCATTGAATAATTACAAGGCAAAAACAAAAAGTAACAAGTACATTAACATGACGCAAAGCCTAAATAACTGGATCAGGAAGTTACAGGATGCTGACGGAAGTTTGTGGGGAGGATATGATCCTGTTTCTGGAGTGAAGACTAATAAGGTTACGGAAAATATGCTTGATGCATTTAATGCATTACCAGGTTATGACAGTCTGCACAAAAATTTGCTTAAGTATTTAGATCTTGTTCGCTGGGACAATTTAAATAAAGTGCTCATTTCATCGCCCGGCGATTACTATACGTATGCATTAGACAATTTCTCATGGGGTTATTGCGCCCTGGAAAATTTTCCCGTCAGTGCGTTGACTTTTGCAGATCATTTATTTTTAACTGAACATTTTGCAGTAAGTACAGGTGCTCTTGTTTCAGGATACTGTATAGATAGTGACAGGGACGACGTATTCCTTGAGGGAACAGGTCAAATGGTGGTCGCGTTTCAAAAAGCCGGACTAATGGATAAGGCAAATTTTTATTTGAAGGAAATTGAAAAGTCTATTACCCAGAGTTCAGGCCAGACAATGGGAATTCCTTATGCTACTAACCGGGGATCGGGATATGGACCAGCTCTCCTTTGGCAGGGTGCTGATAGTTTGCCATGTGTATCCTCTGCCTCCTGGTATTTATTTGGAAGACTAAATTTTGATCCTATGGCAGTTGGGTATGTAAAAAATATCCCTGCGGAGGATAAATTTTGGTTAAAATAGTTAATTATATGAACATCAATTATCAGTGCCTTTTCTTTTTCATGTTTTTTTAGGCCTGATGGGCTATCCTGCAATAGCAAAATCAATAATTGTTATTAAACTAAAAAGCCTGTGAAGTTGACCATCTTTGGCCTGAAAATCCTGGCCATCAAAAGCTGGAGTTAAATCCTTGTTGTTTTGTCTTGGATGTTCGGTGAATTCTGACCGGTTTTTTTAGTGGTCATGCCTGGCTGGATCTTTTAACCTTTCCTGATATCTGGAGAGGTTATAAGTTCAATTACTGTTATTAAAATGTTTTAAGGTCGCCTTTGATAGATCATCCTCCGTCAACCTTTTCCTTTAAAACCCTCATAAACTTTCCCAGAATTAACCAGAATCAATCTGGTAAGGTCCGGTGTTATTTGGTTAGAACAATTACAAGACAGCTCATGTCGGTGTTCTTAATTTATTGCCAGATTTTGATGGATTTTATGCCAATCTGTTTAAATTTAAACAAAGGTCGGTGGTAATTAGTCGTTAATTCTCTTTATAACATTCCCTGCCCCACAAGCCATTTCCTTACCCTTTCATGCTCTGCCTGGTATTTTGCTTCAACGTTTTGAGTTATCTTTTGAAATCGATCTTCCTTTTGTATCCCTGCAAACAGAGGATCGCCCTTAAAAATATTTATCATGAATAATGGCTGAAAATTCATACTCCATTCATCGAGATATTTATACGCCTTAACCTTATCGCCTAGAAAAGCATATGTTCCTGCCATATCATAATAAGCATGCCCCCATGTTGCGTACGACCTTCCGAGTTTGATACTTTCTTCGCAATATTTGATTTCCTGGTTAAAATAATATTCGGCCTCTTTCTTTTTGCCTACTTGACATAAAGCCCATCCCATGCGATGTGATAACCAACTGAATGACTCCCCTCTTTTTTTATGGTATTCAATAATTTTTTTAATTCTAAAATTGTTCCATTCATTACTCTTCCCTGGTATATACCAGGGATAATCAATATTCGTTGAATCAATTTCAGGTACTTTTTTATTCAATTTCCTGGATTCTTCATTATTTCCAAAACATAATTCAATAAAAGCTGAATCGTTGGAATATCTTGCTTTATTACTATCAAGAGCAAATGTTTCATGATAAAAATATTTTGCTTTATCATTGAATCCGACATCCGCATATGCCTCGCCCAAATTTTCTAATAATGACGGACGCTGATCTCCACTTATAAGTTTTAATGCTCTTTGAAAGTTGTCGATGTAACCAATATAATCGCAGGTAATCTGAAAAACGTATCCCCTGGCAAAATATGCATCAGAATAATTTGGATTTATTCTCAATGCTTCATTATAATTATCCAGGGCTTCTTTTATGTGTCCGTTTTCCTGATAATACCATCCTTTTATATAGTATGCTTCATCCAGTTGATTATCGAGGGAAAGAGCCTTGTTGACCATAGCAAGACAAGTATCTACATAACCTTTTTTAATAAAATTTTCACTGTTATATCTTTCAAAATATATACTTGCCCATCCGGTATATGCCTTAGCAAAAGTAGAATCTATTTCAATTGCAGCTTTATAAAAGGTAATAGCGTTTTGGTAAGAACTTATATTTCGGGTTTTCTGATAATCTTTCTTATAATTGTTAGCTTTCTGGTACAAATCATAAGCTATAAGATCAGTAGTTGGAATTTTATCAATTAGTTGTTTTTCTTCAGGCGTTAATGTTGCTTTTAATGCTGAGGTAATAGATTGGGCAATTTCGCTTTGTATGCCATAAATATCTTTCGTTTCCCGTATTTCCTTTTCGTAGGATTCTGCCCAAAGATGCCCTTCTTTAGCTGCTTTAATTAATTGCACTCTCAGACGGAATGTATTGCCATATTTTTGTCCCCCCGCTTCAACTATATAATTTACGCCCAATTCTTTAGCGATTTTCGGAAGAGAAAGTTTTGTTGAACCTCTGTATTGCTCAGTGGATGTCCTTGAAAGAACCCTGAAATCTTTAATTTTTTGCAGATTATTAAGTATCTCTTCCATAACACCATCCATGAAGTAGGTAGTTGAATCATTTGGGCTGTCATTAGTAAAAGGTAATACTGCGATTGATTTTTCAAGTTTTGCGAGGACCTTTGATTGTCTCTTGTTTTGAATGTAGAAAACAAATAGAACAGCTATTACTATAAAAGTGCATACTAACAAGATCCAGGGGAGGAGAGAAACAATAGCTTGTCTTATGGTTTTCTTTTGTTCGTGTTTTGCAGTTCGTTGATTTAGAACGTTTTCTTCTGTACCCGCCAGACTTTCTTTTTTTATTTTTCCCGGGGGATAGCCGAAAAACTCACTAAAACATACATTAAAATAAGCAGGACTACTGAACCCAACCCTGAATGAAATTTCACTTGCTGTTAAGGATTCATATTTAAGCATCTCCAGAGCTTTCTTCAACCTGACTTCACGGATAAACTGGGTTCCTGTTTTTTTATTTATTGCATTAAGTCTCCGGTTTAAGCTGTAAAGGCTCATTCCTGATTCCTGAGCAAGCTCTTTTACACCAAAGGTTTCATTTCCAAGGTTAGCCAGGATTATTTCAGTCAGCTTCTTTATGAATACCTGATCCGTGGTAGCAGGCTCGGTCATTGAAAATACTATCAGTTAATAGTTCAAATCAATCTGGAGTGTCTATTACCAAAGTTCTGAAATAACAGTCATTCCTGCAAATAATATTCCCAGGTTTAGTTTTGTTACCGGCTCACTTAACTAAGTTATTGTACAAGCATTAGATTCAGCTGCATTCCCTATTTTAAACCGCCTTCGCTTAAAGCTTCGGCGGATGCGAAACCAGGTTTAATTCCTCTGCGCTTGCACCGTCTTTTGAGTCCAGAGCTTCCTCTAGGGTTCATAACCTTTGATTTAGAAGATGGTTTTAAACTCTGTAAGACATTTTTATTCCACACCTTAGGAGCTGTTGCCATCATAAAAAAAACCCCAGGAGCTGATTTCCGGGGGCTGGCAATGTTCACATCACTACATGATTGCCCATAAGCCTTACCCTTAACAGGTGAATTGGTAAAACTTCAACTAGTCATATTCACTCACGCAAAGCGATTTTCTGAACCTCTCTTATGGAGAAGTCCATGTCAGATGCATTGAGTAACGCTGCCTGTGTCAGTGCCGACTGAGCCTGTTGTGCATATCATCACGCATCCTTCCTATTCTATCCATGCATTCTTTTGAGAGTCCATGACCCGGATTCTTTAATCCGATTACCTTGTTATTTACTCCATTATCGTTAACTGTGACATTGGTGAGATCTCCCTGAATCAGGAAATTATGTGTATCGTTATTCAAACCAATGATGAAATTCTTCTGTAGGAAAATATTATTCAGGATTTTACAGTTATCAGACCATCCCAACCAATAATTTGGATCACTGGTATCGGATAACCAAAGACCAGCGATATACATTCCTCCATCTGGAGCATTTCCGGCAATTTTATTATTTGAAATAACAACATCCTTCATATTAGATCCAAACAATGGCAAGGTCAGGTCTTCAAGATCATTAAATGTATTATGGTCACAGATAATTTTCATCCACGAAGGATTTTCAGGATGCACATATCTCCAGGCATCCCATAGTACCATTCCGTTGTCATTATAATAAATGTTAAATATGTTATCCCGGATTTCGTAATTTCCTAAATCTTCCTTTACAGTTTCGAGTGGGAAGTTAGTATATCCCCCCCACCACTGGTCACCAGTTACAAAGTATAATCCAGTCCAACAATTTGCCGGGCAAATGAATTTATTGTTCATGACTTTTACATTTACTCCCATATTTTCTTCCACATCGAGCCCTGTCCCATTTCCAGCAAAAATATTACCCCCTTCTGTGCCAAAACTTATATTACCGCTTTTACAACCCCACACAACAACTCCCCAGGAGAAATTTGAAAACTTGCTGTTATTGACTCTTGCATCAATATTGCTTCTCAACTCAATGCTTCCCGGCAATGCTGTAAATGTAAATAGGTTCAGGATATCCGCAGAGAGTTCTACACCAAAAAAGTTACCATAATTAAGTACACCGGTTACTTCAATGTTATTCAGATTAACCCCGATATGTTGTTTTGTTGGCATAAAGTCGACAGAATAGTCAGAGAACAACAGCATATCCATCTGATTATTGCCTAACCAGGACAAAGCTTCAGGCATTTCGACCGTCATATCTGAAACCGACACATCACCTCCGATGAAAGTGATCAGGGCTGGTATTTTGTTCAGTGCGATTACTGCATCAGGGGTAACATCAGGACTGTTGGTGATGATGGTTTTCCCCATCCCGGAACCGCAAAAAGTCCCGTTAAACTCCCTTATTTCAATCATACCGATTGTGAATGTACCCGGCATAAGTTTAACGACAACATTTTTGCCATAAGTCCTGGCAAGGGCAAAAGCATCAGTGAGGGCCTTGGTATCATTCGAGCCGGGATAAACCTTTATCACAGGTCCGGATACATTAAGAGCGGAATTGCCGGAAAGTTGATCAGTACTCGGATTTGTGTTCAATGTGCCATCCTTGGAGCAGGAAAAAGCTAAGGCAGCAAGAAAAATAAAAATAAAATTAAGTTTTTTCATAGCCGGAAGATTTTAGTTAAACTTAAACCTGAAAAGGTATTTTTTATTAAAGTTCGGATAAAGTAAACTGTAATACATTTCAATTTTTTGGCAAAAACTATCAATTTTCTTATGAAGAATTATAGTTTTGAGAATACTTCAATTATTGGACGCATTTTCTACATCTGATATAGATTTAAGAATCCGGAACTTATTAAACTTGAATGTCATTAAAAGCGATTTAGTTTTTTTTCCCAGAATCCCCGGATTATAGAGTTGCAAATTGACGATTTGATCAATATGCTGGAAAAGCCAGTTCCCCCTGACCATAGTTGTCAGGATCAAATTGACCACCAAAATTCGGAGTTAAAAGCTTGTTGTTTCTTATTGTATGTTCGGTGAAATCAGGCCGGATTTTGAAGGGGTCAAAGAAGAACTGATTTTTCACTTAGTATCAGGTTGCAGGAGGTTTGAATTTGCATCTATCACATATAATGAAAAGTCCTACCTTGTATGCTGGGCTTTGTTCTAACTTAAAAGGAATTTTTTAAATGTATTATTATAATATAGAGTCATTACAAAAGTCTTTTCGCTTACAACTTTTGCAGTATTTGCCCATCCAAACTTCATCAAATTGGTTCATAATGGCCTTAACTATTTCGGGATTAGTTGTAACGAAACCTGATTCAAAGTTGCGTGTATTTGCACTTTTTATACCCAATCCTGCTCCAGTAAGATTTGCAGAACCTGTATAAGCAAATTTACCATCAATAATAATGTGTTTGAAATGAATCCTTGGGCATAACTGCCTCTCCATATTTTTCCATAACAAAGGGTATTTGTCAAAACTTTTTCTAAAGTTAACACCAGGTTCTTTTGCATGTAAAAGGCGAATGGCTACTTTCTTTTTTACTAAACTATCAAGTACAGATAAAAAAGATTGAACGGTTCCTTTGTGGTGAACATGCAAATCTTTTATATCGGCCGTACCTATCCATACGAAGGAGGTTGCACTTGCAATAGGCTCGATAGCTTGCTTATATAATTGTTCATTTGTTATAAAATTTAGGCTCATGTTCCAGTATCCTTTTAGGTAGCTTTGTAGCTCCTTTTACCTTACCCTCCAGCTTAATAGTGTTTAATACGCAGTCATATTACAATTTACCCTAAAGGTAGAAATAAAATATAAAAGCACTTACTTTATTGGACAAGCCAGTTGCTTTGCCAACTTTTGGCTGGAATAAATTGACCACCCAAAGTCGGAATTAAATAATTGTTGTTGAGTTAGGTATGTTATGTTTAATCAGGACTACTTAGTGTGGTCAGTTAGCCCGGCATTTAGACCTGATTCCTTGATTTGTTTTAAAATTTGAAGTATCAGATCATTTTGATTTTCCAAATGCATCAAAATTGTTTCAATTTCTGTTTCTGCTTTTTTGTTTATTGCGAAGTCCTGCTCAGCACGGAGTTCCGAATGTCTTGATTGTAGGTTTTGACCAATCATAATTAAGGGCATAAGGAAAATCTGAATCATGTTTGATATAAAAAGCCAAAGCACAAAAGCCGGGTAAGGATCAAACCTTAACTTAAACGGAGCCAGCGTGTTCCATCCCAGCCAGGTTAAAGTCCAGCCTAAGATAATGATAAAGAATCCCATGCTCCCTACATGTAAAGTTATCCACAGCGCAAGTTTATCCATTTTTGACAATTTTTTTCTGTGATGCTGATTTACATTACTAATGGGCATGAAATTCTTTCTTATTTCTTCAACTGAAGGAAGTTTCTGATGTTTCATTTCCTGATGAATTTCATTTTAGTGAATTCTTAATTCAATTATTATTATACTACTTCCCACTAATTTAATAGTGTTCTATACTTAGTCTTATTATCCTTTACCTTTTAAAGTTAAACATAATATAATATATTGAAGTATATTAGAAAAGCCTCTGACCCTAACCGTAATTTGCCGTCGCAAATTGACCACCAAAAGCCTGAGTTAAATACCTGATGGTTACTTATATTTATCAACCGCAGTCAGTGCAGAGTAAAAGTGGTTAAGGTGTATGGCTTTTACAGCATATTAATAGTTCCGCTGATTTTCAGACTTTTTCCGGAACAATATAAGGACTACGATATTCCCTTGTGAGCATTTTGTCTGCCTGCGGATCGTCGACAAACTTTTCAGTTTCACCGTTGAACCTTAATTCCCTGCCAAGACGATAGGAAATATTAGCCAGATGAGGCAATACTGAGGAATAATATCCTTCCTTAATGTCACAATTCAGGGTTTCATCTTTACCTGAACGAATTGCATCAAGAAAGTTAGCCCAATGTTCTGAACCACCGGGAGCTGCCATAAAAGTCGGATCGGCCGGTTCGCTTCTGCCCTCTTTTGAGCCTGCAAAAGCAACTTTTTCCCTTTTTCTGAAAGCTTTCCACGGAGTGGCGGATTCATCGTAAAGTTCCAAATAACCTTCAGTGCCGTAAAATATATTTCCGATACGTATCCCAATATCTGATTCATCATTAGTATACCTTCCTCTTGTCTCAAACTCAAGTATTTTCCCATCATGGTACTTAAATACAGAACACTGAGTATTCGGAGTTTCCTGGGCGCACTCATGGGGATCAATACCATATATTCCACCTGCAGAATAAACAGAAACGGGATGTTCGTTTTTGCTCATACCCCAGCGGGCAACATCAAACTCATGTGGTCCCTGATTTCCGGTATCTCCATTTCCAGTATCCCAGAACCAGTGCCAGTTATAATGACCTCGTTTCTCATTATAGGGCCGCCAGGTAACAGGGCCTAACCATTGATTATAATGAAGCGTGGCAGGCGGGTCACTGTCTGGTGCAATACCAAAAGAATCACGTGGTTTGAGACAAAGACCACGAGCCATATAAATTTCACCAATACCTCCATCGTGAAGAAATTTAATTGCCTCATTCAGGTTTTTACCCGAGCGGTTCTGAAATCCTACTTGAACACGCACATTGTATTTTCGCGATGCTTCAATCATTTTTCTGCCTTCAAAAATATTATGGCAGCTTGGTTTTTCAATATAGACATGCTTACCTGCCTGACAAGCCCAGATAGTTCCCAGAGCATGCCAGAAGTTGGGCGTGGCAAAGGATATTGCATGTATATCCTTATCATCGAAAACCTTACGCATATCCCATTCTGTCAAAGGTTTGATGCCGTACTTATCGAATACTGTTTTTGCCCGAGGGGCAAAAAACTTTTCATCGACATCGCAGATAGTCTTTAACAGTACATTGCGAGAATCCTTCAGGGCACAGAGACTGTTGATGTGTTCTGCGCCCCTGCCTCCGATACCAACAACGGCAATGTTAATGCGATCGTTAGCACCGAGGATTGAAGCATATGATTTAGAACTGAATCCCATGCCACCAATGGCAATCCCGGCAGTTCCCATCAGGCTTTTCTTAATAAATTCTCTTCGTTTAGTCATTTTGATTGTTGTTTTTAAATAACGGGGTAATGTCAAATTTAGTAAATATACATACTGCTTCAAATAATAAGCTCACTTATAGGGGAATCCCAATAATAAGTTATCACCGGAAAAGTCAGCAGCCCAGACCATCTCTGCTCGGTATGACTGAGACATACTTAATTAACCAAATATCAGGCATTCAACACTGGTGTATATACGGTACACCCAGGCAACCCTTTGCCGGAATAAATTGACCACCAAAACCCGGAGTTAAATGTTTGTTGTCTATCTAATTGTATGTTAAATGTTATCAGACCGGATTTTGAAGTGGTCAAAGAAGGACGGATCTTATAATTTCCTCCACCTGCCAGGAAGTTGTTATTTACACCAATTAAAGTTTGTAATTATGTCCCACAGTTATAACTACTTTCCC
>PLML01000170.1 GCA_003141525.1 Bacteroidales bacterium | reverse complement strand
TCACCAACAAGGATAATGTTTGACTTTTCTATTTCAATATCTTCAGCATCAGGCTTTTGCATCAGTCTTTTATAGTGGTTGTACACTGCCACAGCAATAATCTTCTTGGCCATATCCTGGCCAATTACATACTGATCGAGAAATTTCTTAATTTCTGCTGGTTTAAGAAGGTTGATAGTCTCAAAAGGAACATTTTTTTTACTACCGAGTTCTTCGTTCATTATGCTGTGAGCCTGTTCAATACAGTGGTCACAAATATGGCCTTCGAGACCCGCTATAAGCATATTGGCCTCTTTCTTGGTTCTGCCGCAAAATGAACATTTATCCATTGTACACTATTTTTGATTTTTCTGCAAAATCTCATCGATCATCCCATAGTCTTTTGCTTCCTGGGATGTCATCCAATAATCTCTGTCAGAATCTTTTTCTACTTTTTCAATAGGATTTCCTGTATGAAGTGCAATTATCTCGTAAAGCTCTCTCTTAAGTTTTACGATTTCACGTACAGTTATTTCTATATCTGAAGCCACTCCTTCTGCGCCACCCATCGGTTGATGGATCATAATCCTTGAATGCTTGAGCGCAGATCTTTTACCCTTTTTACCGGCAGTAAGGAGAATAGCACCCATAGAAGCTGCCATCCCGGTACAAATTGTGGCTATGTCTGCGGAAATATACTGCATTGTATCATAGATTCCAAGTCCTGCATTGACTGATCCGCCCGGAGTGTTGAAGTATATCTGGATATCTTTTCCAGGATCTGCTGAATCGAGGTAGAGTAACTGTGCCTGTATAATATTGGCAACATAATCATCAATGGGCAAGCCAAGGAAAATAATCCTGTCCATCATAAGACGTGAGAAGACATCCATTGATGCCACATTCAGCTGTCTCTCTTCAATAATAGTAGGGGATATATAGCTTCCATAAATGGAAGCGTACTTGTGCAGACTCAGACTACTGACTCCGCGTTTGCTTTTAGCATACTTTCCAAAATCATCGAGAATACTCATATCATTTGCATTAAAAATTAACATGCAAAGATAATAAAATAAAAATAAATCATCGCAAAGCGTTGATTACTATTCAAAAAGCGTATTAAATTCTTCTATTGTGACACTCTTGCTCTCAAGCTTTACAAGTTCCTTCATAAGCAATATAGCCTTCTCCTCAAGTATTTTGTCGGCTATTCTTTTTGCATCTTCTTCTCTTTTCAGAGTCTCTTTTGCATAATTNNTCAGCCTCTTTCTGCAATTCTTCGTCACTTATCTTAACATCATTATCGCGGGCAACTTTGTTTCGTATCAGTTGCCATTTAAGGTCTTTCCTGAAGCTGTCAAATTCTTTTTCGATCTGTTCCTTGGTGGATTTTTCATTGACTCTGAGAAGCCATCTTTTCAGGAATTCCTCAGGAAGCTGGAAATCGGTTTTTTCCATCGCAATGTTTTTAATATCCATCATGAGTTTAAAATCGCTCTCGCGTTTCAGGTTATGCGTAATCTCCTCTTCAATCTTTTTCATGAATTCCTTTTCCGAGTTTACAACCCCTTCGCCAAAGATCCTGTCGAACAGCGCTTTCCCAGGCTCAGCAGGATAAAACCGGCTGATTTCATTAACTGTAAATCTGTAATTTGCACCAAGATCTGCAACCTCTTCCTTTTTTTTATGCAATATTCCGGCTATTTCGGTATCATTCGGGAATGCTTTTTTCAGATCAAAGTCAATCGAATTGCCGATATTCTTACCGATAAACGCTTTTTTTATTTTTTTATCTTTAATTATGTCGATGCCAATTGAAGTGTCTTCAACAGAAGGACCGTCATTCTTCACGCTGCCATTATCATCAATTGCTTCAATTTTTCCTTTGATTACATCTTTCTCTTCCGTCTTATCAACTTTTTTTAATTCGCCATACCTGCGTGTATAGTTTTCGATATATTTTTTCCTCATCTTTTCATCGATGATGATCTCATACTGGTTGACTTTATTTTTCTTAGAAAGTTTCAGTTCTACGGTTGGCGATAATCCTAATTCAAATGAAAAGGTAAAATCCTGTTGCGTTTCAAAATCAATTTTTTCCTGTTCATCGGCTTTTGGAATCGGATCTCCAAGAATTTCAAGTTTTTCGTCAGTGATGTATTTCTGAACGTTTTCTGTAACAACCTTATTGATCTCATCTATCTGGACAGCCCTGCCGTACATTTTTTTTACGAGTCCGATAGGGACCATTCCCGGACGAAATCCTTTTATTGTTGCTTTCTTCCTGTAGTCTTTCAGTACTGTTTCAACCTTATCTTCATAATCGGATTTCTCGATTTTAACCTTTAGAACAGCATTCAGATCGTCGATATTTTCTCTGGTAATATTCATTTTTAATGTTGTTAATTGCCCTGTTAAAAAAACCGCCAAAACGCACTTTTAAAGAGGTTACGGGCGGCCTGACATTTTTGTGCGGATGAAGGGACTCGAACCCCCACGTCACGAAGACACAAGATCCTAAGTCTTGCTCGGCTACCAATTACGACACATCCGCGGTAAAATTCCCCGCAAAAGTATAATAATTTATTATGAAAACAAATTGATTAAACTACCTGCGCAGTTCAAAGTTCTTTCCTAGATAGACTTTTCTTACATGCTCATCATCTGCCAATTGCGCGGATGTTCCAGATTTCAGGATACGACCTTCGAAAAGAAGGTAGGCACGATCGGTGATTGAAAGGGTCTCGTGAACATTATGATCGGTGATAAGAATTCCTATATTTTTTTCCCTTAATTTTGATACAATCTCCTGGATATCCTCAACTGCAATCGGATCGACACCCGCAAAAGGTTCGTCGAGTAAAATAAATTTCGGTTTAAGAGCAAGTGCCCGGGCAATTTCAGTGCGTCTTCTTTCACCTCCTGAAAGCTGGATACCTTTACTCGACCTTATTTTTTGCAATCCGAATTCACCCAAAAGTGTCTCCAGTCTTTCTTCCTGCTCCAGTTTTGGAAAGCCAGACATTTCAAGAACTGCCCGGATGTTGTCTTCAACTGACATGTTTCTGAATACTGAAGCCTCCTGTGCCAGATAACCGATGCCTTTTCTTGCACGTTTATAGACGGGAAGCGTTGTTATTTCCTCTTCATCCAGAAATATTTTTCCCTCTCTTGGCCTTATTAGCCCGACAATCATGTAAAAGGTTGTCGTTTTACCCGCGCCGTTAGGCCCCAGTAATCCAACAATCTCTCCCTGTTCAACTTCAACAGAAACCTGGTTAACAACAGTCCTGCTGCGATATTTTTTTACAAGATTTTCTGTGTACAGTTTCATTTAAGATACTATGTAGTTGCAGGTTCGGTTTTTTCAGCCTCCCCGAAGAATTCTTTGCGATCTTTATCTTTTTGCTTCATGACTTTTGCCGAGATAAAGATGCTGACCTCATAAAGAATAAGAAGAGGAATAGCGACAAGCGTCTGAGAAAAAACATCAGGAGGAGTGATTATTGCTGCAATGATAAAGATAACCACAATTGCATGCCTTCTGTATTTCTTCATGAAGGTTGGCGTAAGAATACCTATCTTAGTGAGAAAGAATGTTATTATCGGAAGCTCGAAGACCAGGCCTGTAGCAAGGCATATTGATGTCAGAGTACCGATATAAGACCTTACATTAATCTGATTGACGACTGACGGATCAATTACATATGAGCTGAGAAAATGTATTGAGAGCGGGGCAAGCATAAAATATCCGAAGAGAACTCCGACAAAAAATAGCCCTGAAGCAGCCAGTACTGCCCCTTTGGCATACCTTGCCTCGTGCGGTTTGAGGGCTGGCTTGAAGAATTGCCAGAACTCCCAGAGTATAACCGGAAATGCAAGGATCAGACCGGCAACCATAGCAGCAGTAATGTGAGTCGTAATCTGCCCCGACATTTTTATGCTGATAAGATTTAATGGTTTCGTGTTAATACATAAGGCAGGAGTTTTAAGGAATTCTCCAAGCTCGCAAAGTAATCGGTTGGTAATAAACTCAGGGCTTTTAGGGCCAAGAATAATCTTATTGAAAAGAACGTTTTTAAATATAAAGGCTATAATCATAAAGAACACTATAGCTAAAATAGACCGGATAATGTGCCACCTTAATTCCTCGAGATGTTGAAGGAATGACATNNTGTTAATTAATTCTTAAAAATATTATTTGATTAAGAAATTTAGTAACTTTATGTAAACTGTAAAAGCTAAGTTCTTTACAGTCGACGAATTTTATCATTCTGGGAAGAATATGTTGAATGATTCTACTATACATGACTACTTAAAAAAGTATTTTGGATTTGATACTTTTAAAGGTAATCAGGAGGATATTATTAAGAATGTCCTGTCGGGCCGGGATACTTTTGTACTTATGCCTACCGGAGGAGGTAAATCACTTTGCTACCAGTTGCCTGCAGTTATGAAGAAGGGAATAGCAATCGTAATTTCTCCTCTGATTGCTCTCATGAAGAACCAGGTAGACGCCATGAGAAACTTCAGCACTGAGGATGATGTTGCCCACTTCCTTAATTCATCACTTACAAAGACTGAGATAGCAAAGGTCAAAAAGGATGTTTTGTCCGGAAAGGCAAAACTTCTTTATGTTGCTCCAGAATCGCTTACCAAAGAGGAGAATATTGAGTTCCTGAAAAATATCGATATCTCCTTTTATGCAATTGACGAAGCTCATTGTATTTCAGAATGGGGTCATGATTTCAGACCTGAGTACCGGAGGATCAGACCTATAATAGACTTGATTGGCAGATCGCCAATTATAGCCCTTACGGCAACCGCCACTCCGAAAGTTCAGCACGATATTCAGAAAAACCTTAGTATTCTTGATGCAGACGTATTTAAATCCTCCTTTAACAGGCCTAACCTTTATTATGAGGTAAAATCTAAACAGGATGTTACAAAGGAGATCATAAAATATATTAAGAACAACGCAGGAAAGTCAGGAATAATTTATTGCCTGAGCCGTAAGAAAGTCGAGGAAATGGCCGAGGTACTTAAGGTAAATGGAATTAAGGCTCTTCCGTACCACGCAGGTATGGATTCTGCTACACGTACACTGAACCAGGACAAATTTCTTATGGAAGAGGCGGATGTTATAGTGGCAACTATCGCTTTTGGAATGGGGATTGATAAACCGGATGTAAGGTTCGTAATTCATTATGATATACCCAAAAGTCTTGAAGGGTACTACCAGGAGACCGGTCGGGCAGGACGTGACGGTGGTGAAGGGAACTGTATCGCTTATTATAGTTATAATGATATCCTGAAACTTGAGAAATTCATGCAGGGGAAACCGATTGCTGAACAGGAGATCGGGAAACAACTACTTCTTGAAACCGTTTCTTATGCTGAGTCCTCCGTCTGCAGAAGAAAGCTCCTGCTGCATTATTTTGGGGAAGAGTATCTGAACGAAAACTGTGAAGCTTGCGATAACTGCCTCCATCCTAAATCACAGTTTGAAGGTAATGAGGCAGTTGTAAGTGTTCTGGAGACGATCCTGGCAGTTAAAGAGAAGTTTAAAGCAGATCATATTGCAAATATNNGATGAGAAATTCTGGAATATGGTTATCAGACAAGCTCTTATCGCTAAATTTCTTAACAAGGATATTGAGAATTATGGACTTCTGAAGCTGACGCAGAAAGGAATTGATTTTCTCGAAAATCCAACTTCATTCATGCTTGCAGAGGATCACGACTATGCTGACACAACTGATGAAGAAAATGCCTTTGGCGCAAGAACAGCCGCAGTAGATGAGGAGTTATTCAGCATCCTGAAGGATCTTCGTAAAAAGCTGTCGAAACAGAAAGATGTCCCGCCATTCGTGATTTTTCAGGATCCTTCTCTGGAAGACATGGCTATTCAGTACCCGATAACAATAGATGAACTTCAGAATATTTCCGGCGTTGGAGCAGGTAAAGCACAGCGCTATGGAGAAGAATTTGTTGAGATTATCAAAAAATATGTTGAAGAGAAGGAGATCATCAGGCCCCTGGATATGGTGGTTAAATCAGTTGTAAATAAATCGGGTATTAAAGTATATATAATCCAGAGCATTGATATGAAAAGGCCTCTTGAGGATATCGCTGAAGCGAAGGGACTGGAGATGCCGGAACTTATATCAGAAATTGAAGCAATTGTAAATTCAGGAACCCGGATAAACCTCGATTATTATATCGATATGACTATTGACGAGGAGCGGCAGCTCGATATTTATTCGTATTTCAGGGAAGAAGCTGAATCTGATTCACTTGAAGCAGCTATTAAAGAACTTGGAAACGAATTCGAAGAGGAAGAAATAAGGCTTGTAAGGATTAAATTTCTTTCGGAAATGGGGAATTAATATTCCTGTTTTCTCTGAATATCAAAGAGTAGAATAACACAGAAAGAACATAAAAAGGATATATTATCTGGGCCGGAAGAAACCACCACATAAGCTTTTTCTTCCCATATCTGATTGTAGTATTTAGCAGGATTAAAAAATCCGGCACTGATTTCAAAATTAAAATTGCCAGAAAGACTCCGGTTAAAACGGGAAATAATAACCAGGCGATAAAATACGAACTCAGTAAGGCAATTGTAACAAATGTTGCAATCCCAAGAACGATTGTATCCCGGTCTTTATAAGATTTTCCTTTTGAAATCCACCTTCTTCTCTGTTTCAGGAACGACCTTATTGTTGATGGTGGTTTCGTTATTGCCAGTGCGTCAGTAGATTCCAGCCATAATATTTTGGAACGACTTTCTTTTTTCAGATTATACATTAAGAAAATGTCATCCCCTGAGTTAATTTCATCATGCAGATTATCTGAATGATTAAGATACACACACTTTGTGAAAGCGAGGTTTGCGCCGTTACACAAAGTCGGTTCCTCCGAAATCGCTGAACCGGCAGTAATTCCCTGCAGACTCATGAACTCCAGTTCCTGGAATTTCCTGAAAATCCCGGGGGCTGTTTCTATCTGAACAGGACAAATAATCATATCAGGTCTGTCCAGTTCATAATATGCTGCAATTATTCTGATCCAGTTTTTTCCCATCCTGCAATCGGCATCAGTAGTGATAATCAAATTGCCTTTTGCAGCGATTATCCCTGTTCTTAGAGCCTGTTTTTTCCCTTTCCCTCGATTCTTTAAGGTAAGAATATTGCTGATCCCAGCAAATTCTGAAGCAATTTCAAAAGTTTTGTCTGTTGATCCATCATCAACAATTATCACCTCAAATAAATCTTCAGGATAACTTTGTTTAGCTATGCTGTTTAAAAGAGTTGGGAGGTTTTTCTGTTCATTACGACATGCAATTACAACAGATACAAAAATTGCCGGATCGGTTGAAGCATTAAAAGTCTTAATTTTCAGAAGGCTTCTGTAAAGTTTAAGCAGGAGTATAAAATAAGGCAGAATCAGTATTACAGGGATCCATTGCATAGCTTATTCATTCATCCATTCATACAATTTGTAATGGTGGCTCTTCATTCCAAGGGCTTCATAGGTATGTTGTGCTTTTGAGTTATTTGTTTCCACATAAAGACGAAGCCCTGCAATACCCCCTTTATATGCTTCATTTTTGATATGCAGATACATTGATCTGAAAATACCTGTTCTTCTGAATTCGGGCAATACATAAACAGACTGGAACCACCAGACATTGGTGTTTCTCCAGTCGCTCCATTCGTAAGTTATCATCAATGAAGCTACTATGTTACCTTTATCTTCAGCCACCCAATATTGTCCATGAGTGGGATCATTAAAAACAGCATTGACCCCTTTATAAACTATTTCCGGTACAAGGGTCATCTGTTCAGTTTCCCAGGCCATTTTCTGCTGGAAATCAATGATTACTTCGGCGTCTTTGGATGTTGCTCTACGGATGGTTATCATATTGTCTTGGAGTCTTGTTGTCTTGTTTATTTTTAACACGGAGTAACACGGTGTAGTTCACGGAGTTACACTGCTTTAAATGTCGCCTTCTCTCAGTCTCTTATTTTTCTCTGTGTACTCTGTGTCTCTCTGTGACAGTTCTTATATTTCTCTTTTGCCTTTTTCTTCCGTAAATAATTAATAATTC
>PLML01000143.1 GCA_003141525.1 Bacteroidales bacterium | reverse complement strand
TATTGTTGAAAACTACCCTGATATAAAATCATTTCTCAAGACACTTATGCTATAAAATATATATGGTAACATCAGATAATATCATTTAGTGCAATCCTTAGTCCTCTTGGAAAAGCCAGTGATCTAACCACTTCTTGCTGAGAAAAAATGACCACCAAAAGTCGGAGTTAAATCCTTGTTGTTTTGTCTTGTATGTTAATTGAAATCAGACCGGATTTTGAAGTGGTCAAATTAGGACGGATCTTTTAACCTCAGAGGTCATAAGTACAATTATCATTTTTACGATGTTTTAAGGTCGCCACGGATAGATCATCTTCAGCCAACCATTCCCTTTAAAATCCCGATACACTCTCCCAGAACTAACCAGAATCAACCTGGTGACGGATGGTGATATTAGGTCATAAAACATCTATCACATTTTCTGGACACGAAATTATTTTGCTGAGCATTGGTCTGGTAGTTGCTTTTATCACTGTATTGATTGTTGTTAAAGTATTTGTAAGAATAGTACAGGATTATGTATTTAAGTACTTTGGGTATTACAGGATAATTATTGGAATCCTCTTCCTGTTACTAATAAAATAAACTCTTGGCCAGAATTTAAGAAATATCTATATAATCTGGTACCTACCTGGCAATGACAAGTTTTTTGTTCAAATTTATTTTATCATTTCTTATGTTTAATAAGTACAATCCATTTTGAAGATTTGAAACACTAAGTTTGTACAATTCGCCTCCTTCCGTCTTTTTATTGTAAACTATATTGCCTTGTATATCTGATATAGTTATCTGTACATTAAATATTCCCAAATTGGTCAGATCCACAAAAACCATGTCACTTGCCGGAATAGGATAAAGATTTATTGATATTATCTTGTTCTCATTTATATCATGGACGGACTGGATGTTCTGGAAAGTACTAAAAACCATATTGCCTTGTGTGCCGAGAGAGGCTGTTTGCTCCTGATCTCCAAAGACTCCCTTTATTGTTGTAAATACTGCTTTGTCTTTATACGCTCCGTTCACCAGCCAACTCAGTGTATTGGTTGCATCAGTCCAGTTATAAGTAGTTGTTCGTACACTATCCTTAATATAATTGTATGATTTGCCATCGTCTTCAGTCAGGGTAAAAGTGGCATCACTACCCGGGTAAATATGAATTTCAAGCGGAGCAATGGTATCCTGACCGGTATATTGAATTATTGGGCCAATCGGCAGAATTGTCCCTTCACGAACATAAACGGGTATCTGATTAATCATTTTGGAAGCAAAAAATGTCAAAGGGCCATTATAAATCTGGTTTGTCTGAAAATCATACCAAACACCTTTGGGCAAATAAACACTTCGGGTACCTCCCTGATTCATTATCGGGGCAGCCAATAAACCCTTCCCCAGCAACCACTCATCAGTCATGTTCGCAACATTAGGATCATTCTGAAATTCCATTATAAGGGGTCTCATTATCGGCGCCCCAGTATTATAGGCTTCATGTCCCAAACTATAAATATAAGGTATTAATTGGTAGCGTAGATTTAGTGCTTTACGTATTGCTGCCTCAGCATCCTTACCCCATAACCAGGGGAACCGTGGTACGGAACTGATAATTGAATGGGCGCGCATCACAGGGAAGAACACAGCAGCCTGAAACCATCTCACCAAGTTTTCCGTACTTGGAGTTCCCTGAAAACCTCCGATATCGCAGGTTCCGTAATACATGCCCGACAAGCTCCAGTTCAGAAGATCAGCAGGTGTTGAAAGTAATGCATCCCACGTAGATTCTATATCACCATTCCAGGTACAATACCCCATACGTTGGTTGCCCGGAGAGAATGCCCGGTTTATAGTAAAATGCCTGTTATTTGGCAGAACGGAATCCCTCAGATCTGATTCTGCCTTGTTCCACCAGTAATAACACGAATAATAAGATTCACCCTCATCATCCCACAATGCATCAACACCTGCATCTAATAAAGGTTTGGTTTGGGCGCCATACCACTGACGCAAGCCCTCAATCCTGAAGTTCAGGTCACGGTCCCCAATCCCTGCGTTTTCCAGCCACCCGTTACTACGGGCAAAATCAAGATTTGCCGTATTACCTAACCTTGGTTTTCGAATACCAACGAATCTGACACCCTTGCTCTTGTAAGTGGTAATCTGCAAAGCGGGATCAGGGAAAAGATTTTGATTGAATCCAAAGTCGGAAAAGTTCGCTGTCCCGCTACTTCCGATACTGTAGTCGGGTGTAACAGTGTACCATTCGAAATCGTAAATAAAAGCATCCACAGGGAGTTTGAGGATACGGAACGAGTCCAGTGCATTCTCTATATAATTCCGGTTTTCCCAGCCCCAACGACTTTGAAGATATCCGAATGCCCATTTTGGTGGTACTTTAGGTTTGCCTGTAAGCTTGATCAGACCTTTCATGGCATCGTAAAGAGTTTTTGCCGGCCAAACATATAAATCGGATGAGGTCCCCTTGAAGCTCCAACCTGCAACTGAAGAATCAACACTATACCATTGTGCCGGGTTATCATCATCCTGGGAGATGCCTAAAGCACTGTAACCTAAAGTATTCCATAAATATGGCACATCTACAACACCATTATCCATTGAAGAAATGGAATTGCTTTTGATCAGATTTTTAGTGGCCTTATTTCCTGAACCGTAGAAAGTCCCGCTGCTTTTCGGTCCGTCATTAAAACCCTGTACGGCACTCGATATACTAAATGTTCCGGCCGGTATAAGTACATTTCCACTCTCATCGTACAGAGACCATTTTTTTGTTTCGGAATTAATCATAAGCCTTCCAAAAGATGTCTGAATTCCATATGAAGGGGCATCCGTTACAATCGTGAAGTCTGAATATGTTGTGTCACTGTTATCAATAAAGATACTTGGAATGGCTGCAGGAACTCCTGAGAAACAGATACTTATACGGAAAACTGCTGCCTTTGCAACTGCAAGTTCCACCTGCTGACCTCCTGCATTCACCATGATACCCCTTTTTGTGGTAGTATATTGTCCCATTATGTTTTTCAATGCTATTGGTTGCAACAGAATTACAAAACATAAAATCATTAGTATTTTTTTGTTTTTCAATCTGGTAGTTATTAATATTCCTCGAATTTTACATAATTCAGAACTGTCAGGTTATTTTTCAAAGGTACACCGTTAACTACTCCCTATTCTTAGACCACGGGGTTTCAAAGATAAGTTTTTCTTTCTGATTGGAAAAGTCAGTGTCCTAGACCACATTTGGCAGATATAAATTGACCACATTAAGCAGGAGTTAAATCCTTGTTTTGTATTGTATGTTCGGTGAAATCTGACCAGGCAGTGTGTTCAGGGTTTTCATTATGCCCAAAAAGAAAACAAAACATTTACATCTTCAAAAATGAAGGTATTTCTTAATTGGTGCCAGTTTTGTGCCTAGGCCCGCAGCCCATATGAAATACCCGTCAAACAACCTTAATCTATTGAAATAATAGTCTAAATTTGATTTATAGATTTTATTGCCGAACCAAAAGGATCTAGCCATGAAAAAAAGAAATCCCTACAACTGGCTCAGATGGATAGCCCGAATCACTGGCATCTTGATTGTAGCCTTCACACTCTTTTTTTTCGTTGGAGAAATTATGGAAGGTCAGCAGAGACACGCTGGATCTGCACTGGCTTCATATACTCCCCTTATTTTGATAATTTTCGTCATATGGGGCATTGCCCTTGCCGGCCTTGTTCTGGCACTATGGAAGGAAGGCCTTGGAGGGAGTATATCACTCGTAAGCTATATCCTGGTATATATTCTGAATCTATTCAACAAGGAAGCTTCAATGAGGGGAAATGCCATTACCATCTTCCTTATCTTCTCCATATCTTCGATACTGTACCTGGTTTACTGGAAACTGAATAAAGATGAGTTAAGGAAGACAGCTATTTTAAAACCGGAAAACCCGGATAAAGCATAGATTTTTTAACAAATTTCAGATTGGACGGATGAATTATAGGTATTTCCGAACACCTCCGGTAGCTTATTGAAAAAACCAGCCTCCTTGAAAACCTTTGACCAGAATAAATTGACCACCAAAACCCGGAGTCAATTGCATGTTGTCTTGTTAAGTATGTTAAGCTTAATCTTTCCGATCCAATGCTGTCAAGACATCCGGTTTTTGCAAATACATCAAAGATTATTTATGAAATAATGAGTTGATTTTTGCTGTGATTTGGACGTTTCTGGTTTTTTAAAATCGATAATATAGTATATTCGTTCTTTTCTCTGACAAGAACAATGACATATGGAACCAACGAGAACTTTTGACCTTCTGACCAGGATGCAAAATAAGTTTGCTGATAAAACAGATGTAGTAGCAGGTAAAGAAGATGGTAAATGGCACCGGTATTCCGTACCAGATTATATTGATTACTGTAACTGGGTTAGCTTCGCTTTACTTTCGATGGGAATAAACAAGGGTGACAAGGTTGCCATCATTTCAAACAACCGGCCTGAATGGAATTTTACCGACTTTGGAATAAGTCAGGCTGGTGCAGTCAGTGTCCCTATTTATCCAACGCTTAGCGTCGAGGAGTATGCATATATCCTCGGCCATGCTGAACCTAAACTTATATTTGTTTCAGACAAAAATTTGTATGAAAAAATTAAACCGATTATTGATCAAACTCGAATAATATCAGATATTTATACTTTTGATAAAATTTCAGAAGCAAAGCATTTTGCCGAAGTTATAACTCTTGGGAAGAAAATGGCTTCCAGCCTGAAGGAAGAATTGGAGAAAGCTAAAGCAGCAGTCGATCCTTCGGATCTGGTCACAATCATCTACACTTCCGGAACCACTGGTTTTCCTAAGGGTGTGATGCTAATGCATTCAAATCTGGTTTCCAATTTTATAGAACAAAGTTTTATTCATCCGTTGGGGCCTGGAGCAAAATTTTTATCCTTTCTTCCGCTCAGCCATATTTATGAACGTACGTTAACTTATCATTTCCAATATAAGGGAGTGAGCATTTATTATGCAGAAAATGTAGGAAAGATTTTGGATAATTTGAAAGAAATAAAACCTGAAGTAATCGCCATTGTTCCTCGTTTATTGGAACGAATATTCGACAAAATTATCAGCACGGGAAAAGAGCTCAAGGGCCTAAAGAAAATAATATTCTTTTGGGCTGTAAACCTTGGACTTCGTTATGAGTTAAACAGAGAAAACGGGTGGTTCTACGAGATGAAGTTATCTCTCGCAAACAAACTAATCTTTAAAAAATGGAAAGAAGCCCTGGGAGGGAAATTAGAGCTTATTTCATCAGCCGGTGCGCCCTTACAAACAAGGCTTACCCGCATTTTCTGGGCTGCCCGGATTCATGTTTTAGAAGGATATGGACTAACCGAAACTTCTCCTGTCGTCTCTATAAATAATCTGACTTCGATGGAAGTTATGTTTGGAACAGTTGGCCCTTTATTGAAGGATGTACAGGTGAAGATCACAGAAGACGGGGAAATTCTTACAAAAGGTCCTAATCTGATGCTTGGTTATTATAAGGAACCCAAACTTACTGAAGAAGCAATAGATTCGGACGGATGGTTTCACACAGGAGATATCGGGACATTTATTAATGGTAAATACTTGAAAATTACCGATCGTAAGAAAGAAATATTTAAGATATCAAGTGGAAAGTACATTGCTCCACAGGTAATTGAAAACAAACTAAAAGAGTCGATGTTTATTGATCAAGTCATGGTGATTGGTGAAAATCAGAAATTTGCTTCCGCCCTCATTACTCCCGACTTTATATTTCTTCATAACTGGGCTTCCATCCACCATATATCATTCCAGGATAATGAAGAATTGATTCGTAACCCATTAGTTTTTGCACGTTATCAAAAGGAAGTAAGCGAAATAAACCAGAACCTGAGTGATCATGAAAAAATTAAGCGATTTCGACTTATTTCTGATGAATGGACTGCACAGACAGGTGAATTATCTCCTACTCTTAAATTAAAAAGAAAAGTGTTGTATGAAAAGTATGGCGATATTATTAGTGAGATCTTCAGTGTTGATAAAACTTAAAAATTCAAATAGTGTGGACAAACAATCTATTAGCCAAACTTTTGCACCTCATATATTATTCATTATTTTTTGATTAAGAAACATTCTATAATAATAAACTAAAGTCAAATCAAATGAAAAATCTAGTTTTAAACCGTATGATTCTTCCGTTGTGCATAATAGTTCTCTTATCAGTAAAATCTTTTGGACAGGCAGACCTGAAAGCGAAATTATTGAAGGATATCGTTAAGATTGAAAATGGTAAATTTACTCTCGAGGAGTACGGATTTATAGTCACCCTTGAAGCCAATTTATTAGAAGTAAAGGTAACCTCAGCTACTCCATCCAACATGATCAGCCGTGATAATTTTATATCCATAAGTTCATCCATGGCCAACGCTATACTTGCGTCCACTCTTAAAAGCAAGGGGATAACCGGTAATGATGATCTACATCTAATTATGAGGGACAAACAGGTGGCGCCGTCTGATATTACGATACAGATTGAATTGAATCAGGCTGGACTGACTTATAAGGTCAATGCAAAAGGTTACCAGGGAGGTAATAATCTGGGATGGGACCAGTTTTTCTTTGAAAAGACCAATTAAAATCCCGATAGAATAAACCAAAACCGTTTCTGATAGGCAAGTTTGTGCTAAGATATAAGACTGGCGTTTTTATGCATCGCCTTTGGATAAAATTGACCACCAAAATCCGGAGTTAAATATTTGTTGTTTTGTTATGTATTTTAAGTTTTATCAGACCGGATTTTGAAGTGGTCATAGAAGGACGGAATTTGCAGTAACCGTATCATAGATTTACATTATTAGTCTTTAATCAAAATTTTAAAACAGCGGGGTCCGCTAATCGGGGTTCATACCGGTTGTGCAGAGGGAAACCGGAAGAGAGGCTCACCCGTCTGCGCTTTTGCCTTTATGGCTTCAATCGCGTTTTTTTCAAGTGGCTTGAGGTCTGGGGCAAGCCTCAGGGCTGTCATAAAGAGCTTCTCTTCCCCTGGAGGTATTAGAGTTGTTACCGGGTGGGAAAGTGTGAACCTGAGTCCCATTTTTATATCCTCCTCCGTTTTCAGAGGTTCGTACCAGCATTTTTCATACCCTTTATGGTCAGCATGTTCCGGCCATGGTCCGTTTGCCATTGATTTGAGGGCTATTATCCCCATCTTCTTTTCCTGTGCCATGGCAAGAACCTGGGGTCCGTAATTTCCCTTATACCATGTTTTGAAGTTTATGTGGAACATTATCGTATCAAAATTAAAACCCTGCATGAGTGCCATTGCCGCTTCTGCAGAATGAGCAGAAAAGCCGAGGAACCTGACTTTACCTTCTTTCCTTGCTTCAAGAAAAGTTTCAATGGCTCCGCCCCCGCCGAGTATCTTTTTTACATCTGCCAGCGTTGTGACTGCATGCAGCTGGTAAAGGTCAAAATGATCGGTTCTCAGATTTTTAAGAGACTGTTCAAGCTCTTTCCTTGAATCCTCTCTGGTAAGGCTCTCCGTCTTGCACGACAGGAAAACATTCTTCCTGTAAGGCTCCAGGGCCGGTCCAAGTTTTAATTCCGCATCGCCATAGGAGGGGGCGACATCGAAATAGCTGACCCCTGCATCGATTGCCGTTTTTACGGTCTTAGATGCATCTTCAGCAGTTGCATTCATTACTACAATCCCGCCGAATCCGATAACTGAAAGCATTTCCCCGGTCTTACCAAGTGACCTCTTTTCAATCTTTCCCGGAACTGAGACCCTTGATATCCATGATAGATCATCAGGGAAAAGTCCTGCTGCGGGTGCCACGATTGCAGTGGCCTTTATAAAATCACGACGTTTCATTATAACAGGTTTTAGTTACTGCGAGACCATAAAGTTATGAAATTTGTTGCAGGTTCAAAATTTTAAAAATATGAAAAGTTCAAAAAGACTATCGTATCCCCCATAATATATTTGGTGGATAATTATCCCAATAATTATTTCTGTTATAAGTTTAATTATTAGATGATCATGATTTTATAAACTATAAAACTCATGATCAGGAGATTCTAACAATCTTGAACAGGTAAAAATTTAAAAATATTGATCTTAATTTTTGTATTGATCTCCATTCATTATGATTTGATTTAACCTCCGCAGATATCTGCACAGGTTAATTTAATTCCTCCTAATTTTTTTTAAGTTAAATAATCCTCCCCTGTATTTTGACTACCAAAAAACCGTTCGTTTATTCGCATTATATAGTCCAAGTTTATAGAACCCTGTGAAAAGATTTTAGATTACCAGTAAAAATGCAAATTCCCGGGAGTAAACTGATCACTTATTTTACGGAATATCTTTCTATCATCTTTTTAAACTCGGGCAGATTTCTTAATGGCGCCCATCTGGGATCCAGCTCAAGGATTTTAGTCGAAAGAAATCCCGGAATTGAGAGGAGATATTTTATTTGTTTGATAGCATCATCATATTTGCCAACCATAACATAGATCAGGGCTAAATCTTCAACCAGATATACCCCACTTAATGCATCCTTACTTACGGGAAGCAATTTTATAGCCTTTTCACCTGCACTTATTGCCTTATCATCAAGACCAAGTCCTGCATACACAATACCCTGTGAACTAAACAATCTCGGATCATCAGGCATATTTACCATTCTGTGTTCAAGGAAAAATCGGGCTGAATCGTAATAAGCATGCTCTAATTCAGGCTTATTCATCAAACCATAAATAGTCGCATTATACAGATATTTTGGTCTGAAGTAAAACGGCGTTTGAATTACATCATATTTGAAAAGTGAGATATCTTTAAGAGCCTCTTCATATTTTCCTTCATAAATATCAATCAAAACATTTGTTTCGATGATAAGTGAATCTGATGTAGTTTTATTATTCCGTGCAGCGTTTCCCAATACATCTCTTGCCTTCCTCATATCTCCTCCCCAGCTGAGATACATCCGGGATAAATCACTATAAGGATAAACCCAATCCGGCTTAATCATAATAGACATGTTATAGTATCTCTCAGCTTTAGAATAATCCCGAAGTAAATCAAATGTCGCTCCTGCCTCGTCAGCCATTTCTGATCTTCCGGGGTCAAGTTCGAGGGCTTTCTCAAACTCAGACTTTGCTATTTCCCAGTTTCCGGCACGCCGATAAACACAAGCTGAATAGTATATAGCATCCGGGTTCTTAGGCTGATATTTCAATACCCGTTCAAATTCTTTCAATGCTTCCGGGTATTTCAAATAACCGTTGTAGTAATAAATTCCTAAAGCAAGGTGAGCTTCAGGGAGGTCAGGATCAATTTCAAAGGCTTTCTCAATTGCCTGTTGACTCTCACGTAATACATCCACACCGCGATCCTTATAATACCAGAATTGGTCAAGCAGACATTTTGCGATTCCAGTATGGGCTAAGGCAAACCCGGGATCAAGCTCAATTGCCTTTTTATATAATTCAATTGCACCTTTATTGTCTCCTGAATTGCCAGCTTTCCAATAATAATAGTTCCCCTGAAGATAATAATTATATGCTTCAGGATTCTCAGTAGGTTTTTTCTCAATCTTTTTTATCTCTTCAGGTGTGAGTTCAGCTTTTAGTTTAGAGGCAATTTCTTTAGCTATTTCACTCGGCAGAGAAAAGAGTTGATTCATTTGCCCGGGAAAATCATTTGACCAGAGCTGCTTATCGGCTTTTGAATCAATCANNCCCTTCACGTCCGACACTCCCTTGAACTAAATAATTTACGTTAAGCTCCTTCCCGATAATTGTTGTTGATTTTTTGGAATCCCTGTATTGATATGAAGATGTTCTTGGCCTGACAGTAAAACTATTTACTTTTTGAAGATTATTCAGAATATCTTCCATAAAGCCATCACAGAATGGTAACTGTGTTGTATCATTACTTAGATTCCGGAAAGGAAGAACAGCAATGGACTTTTCAACCGAATCAGCGTTTTTAGATGATTTAGGGATAAAGAAATACCCCAACACAATCAATGCCAGTACAACAACAGATGCTATAATGATTCTTGTTTTTAGTTTTTTTGGTCTTTCAGGTTTTGATTTAACAACTTCCTTTGATATTTCTCTATCCTGCTGATTAGGCTTCTTTATTGCAGTAATGATCTCTTTTACAGCGTTTGCAACCTTGTTGATCTGGTCGGGGTAATAGGTGTGATTAAGATTTTCCGCCCGTTCGTCATTCGGTTTTAAAGGGCGGTTAACTCCTGAAGCCTTATAAATAAAATCAATCGATCGTAAAACTCCTCCTAATTCATTTTCGAGAAGCGTTTTATCTTCCGCATCGAGATCATGGATTTTAACTGGTAATATTCTGCTGGTTACATTCCCGCTGCCAAGTCTGATATCTCTTCCGAGCTGATCTTCTTTTGCTAATTTATTAAAGGCAGTGAACTCATATTGCCAGGCAAAGCTTTTTGAATCGCAATAAGTTTGTGAGATGATGGGGATGAAGATCAGGCACTTAAGTTTGCCTTCAAGGCTCTTGTCTACGTTATGGGTTTCGAGCAAGCCGTCGTGTGGGTTGGTGTCAAAGTAAACGGAGACGGTTTCCTTTATGGTGGCTGCAAGCTCTTCATTCAATGCTGCAACGAACTCCGTTACCCATCCTGAACGATTATCGTTGTGGCGGTAACTAATGAAGATGTCGTATTCATAGCTCGGGAAAATACTTGCCATAGTGGAAATATGATAATAATGCAGACTTCTATGTCGTTCTGCTTATCTTAAACAATAAACAGGCACCTTAGTTCATTCCAAAGAAAAAGAATTATCTCTCCCATAATCTCATAAGGCCATGCCATGGCATGGCCCTACTCACATCTTGTTAAATTGTAGGGTCATGCCATGGCATGACCTATGATTAAATTTATTGTCTGTCGGAAGGTACCCGTGTAAGATATAGTAAACCTTATATCTTTATTCCTATTACCAGGATATCATCTGTCTGATCTTCATTATTTTCTTCCTTCCAGTGTTCGATCTCTTCATATAACCTGTCACTTTGTTCAGACATTGAACTATCCTGAAGATCAAGTAAAAAATTCATTAATCTTTTACTCTGATATTTCTTATGATGCTTCCCTCCAAACTGATCTGTGTAACCATCAGTACACAGATATATTATATCGCCGGTGTTTAACTGTATCTTCTCAGATGAGAACAGACACTCTTCAACTTCCTTACAATCCTCAGGAGAGTTTTTAGCACGGTATTCAACCAGTTCCCCTTTTGCAAAATGGTATAAAGAATTCTTAACTCCTGCGAATGAAAGGATATTGTTCTTTATATCCAGAATACAAAGAATAATATCCATATCGTCCGACATACCTGTCTCTTCAGCTTCATTTCGCAGAAACCTGTGAATTCTGGAGTATAAATGATATAATATATAAGATGGATCATTCAGTTTTATTTCATTTACAGCCTGATCAAGTATGCCGTAGCCTATCGTACTAAGCATGGCTCCCGGAATTCCATGTCCGGTACAATCAGCTGCAGCAAATATTATTATATGCTCCTGTTTACTGAAAAAATAGAAATCACCGCTTACAATATCTTTTGGTTTAAACAGGACAAAACTGTCAGGGAAACATTCCCTCACATAAAGATCATCAGGAAGAAAACTCTCCTGGATATGTTGTGCATAATTATAGCTGCTCTCTACTTCAATGATAGCCTCTTTAATCTTATTATTCCTGATCTTTATCATTTCTTCTAATTCAGGAGTCATTTTAGCCAGTTTTTTGATCTGATCATTTAATTCCCTGGTTTCATCTAATATTTTGTGGATGCTGCTCTGAGGTTTTATTGCATACGATAATTTTTTAATCCGGTTAGGCGAAACATGAAAGGCTTCATAGTCAATATCCTGTAAAAATGCAGGAATCAATTTCACAAGTTCGCGGTCTTTTTCTTTTTCGGATTCACTCAAATCTTCATAGCGGATTATACTTGGATGTGTTTTTTTAATATCATCTTTAATACTGCCGAAGATCCATCCATTTAATCTCTTCTCCCAACTCCATCTGATGTGTTCTACTCTGGCCATCGTTTCAATTTCATCCTCATTCAGGTGAAGAGCAAAAGGTTTAAAGCCTTTTTTGACCTGTCTGATCTTATAGCCGATTGATAATAATTTTGTCGGAATATGGGCAGCATTATCTATGTTAGAGTTTTTAATCTCATTTGGCAGATCATCAAAATCTGAGGCGTATTGATTTCCGGGATTATAAAAAATGAAATTATCTGCCTTTATGCTTTGGTTTCTTATCTCATGCAAATACCTTGAGTGAATGGCCCTTGCAAGTTTTTTGACCATTGACATATTTATTTCAGAAGCCTCTTCTTGCCGGATTATCTCATACCCGATTTTTTTAAGCTGGGCCGGAATTAAATAGTTCATTTCCACGAAGAAGCGATTCCAGTCTTTGATTTTATTTTGTAAGGATTTTCGATACAAATGAGTATTACCTTTAATAGTTCTGGTATGGTGGTTGAGTGAATCCTTTGAAGCTTGCTCTCTGTAATATCTATCATGATCCATTTGGGCAAGCACGGTAATCTCACTGTCAGTTATTATACATGTCCTGCAAAAATCTTCGAAGGGAAGCATGAAAAGATTCAACTCCCCGAATTTTTTGGGTATTTCTGCAGCATAGTCATACCAGAAAGATTTTTCAGCATCTGTGAGGATTTTAAAATCGATATTCAGAGTATCAGAATATATATTCAGATTGTTTAATTGCTGAATATCTTTATATAGACCTACTGCGACAGGGTTAATAAAGAATTTCTTATACTTTCTCCGATCATGTGATATGTCATGAATTAATTGATTATCTGTATTATCTATAATTTTTGACCACATTGGATTTTCGTTGTTCTGATTATGCTAATTGA
The DNA here is from genome assembly GCA_003141525.1 of Bacteroidales bacterium. GTDB lineage: Bacteria > Bacteroidota > Bacteroidia > Bacteroidales > VadinHA17 > LD21. Next base: position 14,318 of record PLML01000143.1, on the reverse strand, counting down.
GAGTGCTTGAACATGTGGCGGTAAATTGCACAGGATATCTTAATCTGACCATGACTCGATGTACTCAAAAGGAAATTTGACAATTCTCGACATCTCTTTCCCCACCTCCAGCATATCTCCATCTTCTTTTTCATAATGCCATTTTACTATTATATTAATTCCCTTTAAACGTAAACCGGCTAAAACCTTGCAAATATCAAGAATTAACTTACCCGAGGATGAATTAAAATATTCAAAATCAAAGTTAAACTCAACCGGATCTTTTTTATCGTCCGATTTGATAAGATATAAGCTGAATTCTGCCAGCCATGAGAGAATCTGGTCGTAAAACTCCCTGACATCAGGTGGCCGTGATTCACCTGAAATCAGGTAGACTTTATTTTCAGGATCAAGCACTACCTTTGGTGAACTGGATGTTTTTTCAATAATCAACTTTCTCATGATATTTTTTTTAAGTGAAATTTTTATTTCAAAATATAGATAACCTTTTATCAGAGGTTCAAATGTGTAACTTATTTTATTTTCTGATTTTAAAACCATATAAATAAAACCAAGTCCGGCTCCGTTTTCCCAGGGTAATGAATCTCTGTTAATTTTATGTTCATACAATGTTTTCAAAGCTGCTTCATCCAGATTATTTACCTGTTCAAGTCTCCTGACTAAGCTCTCTTTTACGCTTTCCGATACCGGATTTCCGGCTACAATATATATTTTGTCATTTTCAGTCCTTACTGAAATCCGGGGATTCATTTTCGGATTAGTCGATGTTAGTATTATCTGGTTTTTATAAATATTCTCAAGACACTCCACAACAATGGCATAAATCCTTTTACGGGTTATGGTGTTCAAAGCTTTAAACTCTTTTTCCCTCCTGAGATTTTTTAATAGAAAATCTATTACCTTTAAATCTACCGGACCATGATAATCCAGAAGTATTCCTGATTCGGACATATGATAAATCTTAATGGTTTGCACAGAGAATAAACATTTCAAAATGAAAAAAAGAATAATTAAAATTCTTTACTTCAACTAAAATGTTTTTCTAAATGCATAATTATTACTAACTTGAATAACTTTATGCAAAGATATATTTTATTCACTTAAAAATCTTGACAAATATAAGACTATGATTGAACCAATATTAAAAGCACTGGTGCAATTATTTGCGTTGATAAGCGATGTTCGCCACATTTCAGAGATATCAAGCAGAGAAAGGGATATCGTCAGGTTATTTCTTTCACGTCAGCTGAATAATGAATTGGTGAAAAGGTATATGGAAATGTTTGATGAATACCTTATTCAATACAATTCGGTCGATATAGCAAGGGGCAGTATCAGAGACATGAAACGCACATCTCTTACTGCAGTGAGAATTTTAGGGATATGTGAACAGATAAATGAAGAGCTGCAGCAAAAACAAAAATTATATGTTTTGGTCCAACTTATGGATTTTATATTATTCGGCGCTGAAATAACCGAAAATGAGCTGGAGTTCCTTGAAACTGTATCAATAGCCTTTAATATCCCACAGACAGAGTTTAAGAACATCAGAAGTTTTATCCTGAATTCTGTAAGTGAGATCCCTGAGAAAAGCTGTGTAATGATCATTGACAACAATGATGATTATGAGAATGTAGGAGTGAAACATTTGTACAGGGAAAATTTCAAAAACACTGTTTTTCTGCTTCATATAGAAAGCACTAATACATATATTTTGAAATACTCAGGAAAAGAAGATCTCTTTTTAAATGGTCAGAATATTTTCCCCGGACAGACTTATACTTTTGATCACGGCTCAACAATCAGGGACTCAGGTACAAATACAATATATTACAACGATATTTCGAGTGTTTTCACTGATGAGACATTTAAAGTTAGAATATCGATTGATGCAGTCGATGTTTCCCTGAAGTTTAAGAACAATGAATTTGGAATTCAGAAATTCAATTTTCACGAAGAATCAGGGAACCTGGTTGGTATTCTGGGAGGGAGCGGAGTTGGTAAGACGACTCTTTTAAATGTTTTGAGCGGAATTTCAAAACCACAAAACGGGGAAGTGCTTATAAACGGGTTTAATATCTATTCAGAAGAAGGAAAGATCCATTTGAAAAGTGTCATTGGTTTTGTCCCGCAGGACGATCTGCTGATTGAAGAACTTACGGTCTATCAGAATCTTTATTATAGTGCAAAAATGTGTCTTGATAACCTTCCTGAAGATAAGTTGATTGAGGTAGTTAATAAGACTTTGGCAGAACTGGACCTTGAAGAGATCAGAGATCTGAAAGTTGGCAACATTCTTAATAAAGTAATAAGCGGTGGCCAGAGAAAACGGTTGAACATTGCTCTTGAATTGATCCGCGAACCGACAATACTCTTTGTTGATGAACCGACATCAGGACTTTCTTCTGTTGACTCTGAAATAGTAATGAATTTACTTAAAGAACAGACATACAGGGGGAAACTGATAATTATTAATATCCATCAGCCCAGTTCTGACCTCTATAAAATGTTTGATAAGATTATGATTATCGACAAGGGTGGATACCAGATATTTTATGGCAACCCATCAGAAGCTATTGTCTATTTTAAAACAATGGCAAGCTATGCTAATGCCCATGAAGACCAATGCATCACGTGCGGAAGTATTAACTCTGATCAGTTGCTTCAGATAATAGAAGCCAAAGTGGTAAATGAAAGCGGTAAACATACTTATATCCGGAAAGTCACACCTCAGGAATGGGCTGAAAAATTTAGCGGGATTGCAGAAAAAATAAAACAAAAAGTGTTTCGTGAGAAACGGATTCTTCCTGAAAATTATTACAGCATACCTGGTCTCATAAAACAGTCAAAGATTTTCTTTATCCGCGATCTGCTGTCCAAACTGGCGAACAGGCAATATGTTATTATGAATCTTCTTGAGGCACCTACGCTGGCATTTGTATTGTCGTATTTTATTAAATATAAAGTAGGAGGTGAGTACATTTTCAGCAACAACGAAAACCTGACGGCATATCTTTTTACGAGTGTTATGACTATTCTATTCCTTGGATTAATTATCAGTGCTGAAGAGATAGTAAAGGACAGAAAGATATTGAAACGGGAGTCATTTCTCAATCTAAGCTGGTTCAGCTACATTAATTCAAAGATTATTATAATGTTTCTGATATCAGCAATTCAGACAATATCATTTGTTCTGATCGGTAACTTTATTCTCGAGATTAAGGGGATGACTTTTTCATACTGGTTTGTATTTTTTACAACCTCCTGTTTAGCAAATATGATCGGATTAAACATTTCTTCTGCTTTTAATTCAGTAATAACAATTTATATCCTCATCCCCGTCATTATTATTCCCCAGCTATTGTTCAGCGGTGTTTTAGTGAAATTCGACAGACTTCATCAGGGCAGATTTACTTCAAGTGAATTTGTCCCGGTTATTGGAGAAATGATGCCAGCACGCTGGTCGTTTGAAGCTCTGGCCGTCGAACAATTCAAAAATAATAAATACGAAAGAAATTTTTTCAATTACAATCTGGAAATTAGTCAGAATGACTGGTACTCAACACTTCTTTATAATGCTCTTAAAGTTAATCTGAAAAAGTGTCAGATGTATAAGGATAGTTTGTCCTATAGGCAAATGGTAAAGGATGATTTTTATAAACTGAACTATTATATTGAAAAACTGACCGAATTAGCAGGTTTTAGTCCAATCAGGGGAAACTGGAAGGCATCGCTTAATATAGAAAACTTTAATTCTGAGGTATTTAAAGATGCCGGGAACTATCTGGACAGTTTATCCGGCCAATTCCGGAAAGTTCGTAAAAAGTACTTTGACCGGAAAGATTCGGTTAACATATCAATAGAGAAAAAAATCGGGAAAAAAGAGTTTATGAAACTGCAAAATGATTATTCCAATACGAATCTGGAGGATGTTGTTCTGAACGGATTAAGAAGTGAACAATCAATAGAAACAGACAGGCGAATAATTCAGAAATATTTGCCTGGCTATATGAAACCAACTTCAAAGTATGGCCGTGCACATTTTTATGCGCCTTATAAACAGTTAGGGGATATTAGAATTGACACATTCTGGTTCAATTTACTGGTTTTATGGATCGGTGGTAGTCTGTTTTTATATCTTGCCTTGTACTGTAATCTTCTACAAAAACTGGTATCCCGTTTAGAGAATCTAAGATTAAAAAAATCTGGCAAGTAATTGTTTCATTTAAGCCATTCCTCAACAGCCTGCGGACTCAATCCCGACAAGCCGAGTTTATTTTTCTTGTTAAAACCATTCAGGTCATTGGCAAGTTTCCCGGCTTTTTCAATTTCCTTTAGTTTACCAACAGTTGTGAACCCTAACTTTTTTAATGGTTCTATCCACTCCTCAGGTACTCCGATTTCCAAATATTCTTCCTTTTGACTTTCGACTTTTGACTTATGACTTTCAGGTTTCATCTGAGGAAATAACAACACATCCTGTATCGATGATTGATTGGTGAGAAGCATTGTCAGCCTGTCGATTCCGATACCCATCCCCGATGTCGGAGGCATGCCATACTCCAGCGCTCTGACAAAATCCATATCTATAAACATCGCTTCCTCATCTCCTTTTTCTGAAAGTTTCAATTGCTCCTGAAATCTATCCATCTGATCAATCGGATCGTTTAATTCAGAGTATGCATTGGCAATCTCTTTTGAGTTTATAAACAACTCGAACCTCTCTGTCAGCCCTGGCTTGTTTCTGTGCATTTTCGTAAGAGGAGAAGTTTCTGTCGGATAATCAATAATGAAAGTAGGCTGGATGAGACTGTGTTCACATTTTTCACTGAAAATGGCATCAATGAGCTTACCTTTACCCATAGTTTTATCATACTCAACTCCAAGTTTATCACATACCTTTATCAAACCGGCTTCATCCATACCTGAAATATCGATACCTGTATTTTCCTTTATCGAATCAAGCATGCTTATTCTTTTAAAAGGAGGAGTAAGATCGATAGTCTTATCTCCATAAACGATTTCTGTTTTTCCATGCAGGTCGAGAGCTGCTTTTTTGACAATTTCTTCAGTGAAAATCATCATCCAGTTATAGTCTTTATAGGCTATATAAATTTCCAAAACTGTAAACTCGGGATTATGTGTCCGGTCCATTCCCTCATTACGGAAATCCTTGGCAAACTCATACACTCCCTCATATCCGCCGACTATTAAACGCTTTAGATACAACTCATTAGCAATTCTTAAATAAAGAGTGATATCGAGTGCATTATGATGCGTCATGAATGGTCTTGCTGTTGCCCCACCGGGAATAGGCTGAAGGATAGGCGTTTCGACTTCAAGATAGCCCCTTGAGTTGAACAACTCTCTCATCGATTGAATTATCTGTGTTCTTTTTCTAAATACATCACGTACCTGAGGATTGACAATAAGATCAACATAACGCTGACGATAGCGCATTTCGGGGTCAGTGACTGCATCAAACAAAACTCCGTCTTTCTCCTTGACTATCGGAAGCGGACGAATCGATTTACTGAGAATTGTAAATTCATCGGCATGAACAGTCGTTTCTCCCACCTGGGTTTTAAAAACATGACCTTTCACTCCGATAATATCACCTATGTCGAGAAGGTGCTTAAATACATTATTATATATTGTCTTATCTTCGCCCGGGCATACATCATCGCGACGGATATAGATCTGTATCCTGCCTGAAGAGTCCATCAATTCTGCAAATGAAGCATTGCCCATGATGCGACGACTCATAATCCGTCCGGCAAGACAAACCTTCTGGAAATTGTTTTTTTCAGGGCTGTAATTATTGAGGATATCCTGTGCAAAAACATTGGTTTTATATTCAGCAGCAGGGTAGGGATTTATGCCAAGTTTTCTGAGTTCATCGAGAGACGTTCTCCGGATCTGCTCCTGTTCACTTAGATTCATATTGCTCATTCTTATTTGAAAATTTGTTCAAAGATAAAAAAATCATGCATTTGTGGCCGAAAGATATTCAGCCTTTAAATGCTTTTATCTCATTATCGAATTTATCGCGGATAATTCTGGTCACAGGACCCGGAGCTCCTTCGCCAAGAGTGTTTCCACCGAGTTCTGTTACAGGCATAACTTCTGCTGAAGTATTTGTAATAAAAGCCTCCTGGATAAACCTGATCCTGTTTTCCTGTATGGCTTCCTCCCTGATTTTTATTCCGGACTCCTGTGCAATCCTTAAAATATTTTTCCGTGTAATTCCTGAAAGAACATGATTCGATTCAGGATGCGTAAACAGAGTACCGTCAGCCACAAAGAAGATATTTGAATGAGATCCTTCCGTAATGAGACCGTTACGAACGAAAATACATTCTTTCATTCCATTTTCATGGGCTTCCTGGAAACTCATAGTATTTGGAAGAAGAGCTATCGATTTGATATCGCATCTGCTCCACCTGATATCCTCTTTTAACATGACTTTAATGCCTGTTTCTTTTAACTTATTGTCAGGAACAAAACCCCAGGCATATGCATAGATTGTAGGTGGCACCTCAGGTGATGGAAAAGAATGAGAGCGCCTGGCTGCACCTCTTGTTACCTGGAGATATACTATAGCCGGTTTGCTTTCGAGTTTATTTAGTTTTATAAGATCACTGGCAAAAGTCGGAAACGAATCTGCATCAGACCAGTTAATCCTCAATTCTCTCAGACTTCTTTTCAGCCTGGTCATGTGGCTGATCATGTCATAAAAAAATCCTTCATACCATCTCACAACTTCATAAATGCCATCGGCGAAGAGAAATCCCCTGTCATCCGGACTGATCTTAATTTCATCTTTTGGGAGAAGTTTTCCGTTGAAGTAGGCTGTTTCCATATCTTAATTAATATACTGGTTCAATTATCTCTGTTTTATAATCTATTGCCGATCTTGCCTCCTCGGGGGATGAAGCATTACCACAGGCTGCCTGGACGAATAATGAAGCACCAAGGACCGTAGTTTCTTTCTGATCAATAATTTTCAGAGGAACACCTGTGTAGTCAGCTCTTAACTGGTTCCATAACCTGTTTTTTGATCCACCTCCAACACAAAGAATGCTTTCTGTTTTAAATCCACCCGCATTTTCCAGAGCTCTCTTACCTTCGACGAGTCTTTCAGAAAGTGCTTCAAGCATTGCCCGGAATATTTCGTCACGTGTAGATTCCATGATAAGGCCAAGTATCTGGCCTGCTGGTTTACCTTTCAACTCTTCATAGAATTTTGGAATGACTTTAACTCCATTACAACCCGATGGTACTTTTTCTGCTCCGGAAATCATGACTTCATAAACATCATCCTTAATTTCACTGTACAAATTCCTTCTGGCCCACTCAAGAACTCCGGATGCAATCCATTGGCTACCTATATTATACAAACCAGGTCTGGAATCAAGTTCAGTTGTAATTCCCATATCAAGCTGCTCTTTACCTGACATAAACGCTTCTGATCTAACCATCAGTATTTCCCAGGTTCCTGAGCTGAGGACGGGCTGGCTTTTTTCAGCTCCTGATCCGAAAATTGCAAACTGAGTATCATGACCCGTTGCCACAACGGGAATTCCTGCAGGAAGCGCTGTATCTGCAGAAGCTTTGGAGTTGATTTTCCCGATTATACTTCCGGCTTCGACCGGAGGCAGAATTTTTTCGAAAGGGAAATTGATTTTACTAATTATTTTTTCTGAGAAGCCCCTGGTCCGAAGATTGGTCAGCATTGACGTGCCGGCCATCGTAGTATCATTAACCATTTCACCAGTAAGAAGAAATGAGAATATTGATGGCATGAAAAGAAATGAGGAGCTTTTTTCAACAATTTCAGGCTTTTGTTCAACAAACCAGATGATTTTATTTATAGTATTGAAAGAGAAAGGAAGAACCCCACTCTCGCAATATAACTCATTAAGAGGCAAGTATTTATCTATATTTGCCATAATAGGATTAGTTCGTTCACATTGCCATGATATTACAGGATAGAGCATTTTCCCCGATTTGTCAAAGAGAGTTCCGTCAACACCAAAAGTAGTTACTGTGACCCCGGCAATAGAGTTAACATTAATTTTACTGACCACTTTTTGTGATGCCCTGCACATTTTATCCCAGATCTCTTTTATATCCCATATCCTGTATGACGGATATGAAGGATCAGGCCTTGTATTATTAGTGAATGATTCAGTTGCCAGAATTTCACCTTTACTGTTGATTGCTACTGCTCTGACGTTTGTTGCTCCACAATCGAAAACAATTACCGTATCACCTTTTGGCATTTGCAATGATTTAATCAAAATGAATTATAGATACGAAGCCAATAGTTTTTAGAAAACAGGGATCTCCATACAGGATGAACATGTATTACCCCAGTCCTTTTAAAAAGGCCATTGAAGATCCTGCAATAATTAATACGACAACATAGAGTGAGAGAATAATAATTATCAGGATCCCGATATACGCAAAAAAGGATTTTAAATTTTTTACAGCCTTATGAAATTCCAGCTTATCAAGAGTTTGTATCGCGTGAGAAGTGTGCTTTGAAAAACGGAATAAAAAAAGGACCGGAAAAAAATATATTACTGCCAGAATCAGAATAGGTACGAACATTAATGATTCAGGAATTCCAAGTGCTTTTTCCCCGGAATTAAAAGCTGTAAGAAAGGTTCCCGCGATTAATCCGATTACAACTATCAGGCCCAGGATGATAAAACCGATTATTGCGAGGAACATGGCCCATTTTCTTGTGGTATTGAGATGGTTCAGGGTCTCCTGTTCTATTTCAATATTTTTGTTCTCAATAGGTGCTTTCATATATTAATTGTTTGTCTTGTTTCGCGTTTCGCGTTTCGTCTTATTTATAAAGCGCTCCGTAAGTCTGGCATGCCCTGTAATCAGATCCTTCATTATCCATGCCGAAGGCATTCCATGAGCTTGGCCGGAACACATTCTCCTCTACCACATTATGCATACAGACAGGTATTCTCAGCATTGAGGCGAGAGTGATCAGATCGGCACCAATATGTCCGTAGCTCGATGCGCTATGGTTAGCGCCCCAGTTTGACATAACAGAGTAGACATTAGAAAATGGTCCTTTACCCGTGAGCCTTGGAGCAAACCATGTTGTCGGCCATGTAGGATCTGTCCTGTCAGTTAGGATCTTGTTCATCTTTTCAGGAAGTTCGACTGTCCATCCTTCTGCCATCTGAAGGACTGGTCCCAGCCCCTTTACCAGGTTGACCCGAGAAATAGTGATTGGCATGATGCCTTTTGTATCAAATTGAGAGGAGAAACCTCCACCCCTGAAATATCCGGTATTGGCAGGAGGCCAGTGAGTTGCTTCAAGACAACCGGCAGCATCTTTTCCCGTAATTTTCCAGAATGGTTTGATGCAGGACTCTTTCTTATTTGTTTGTCTGCCCGAAAAATCGAGAGCAGAAGCTCCCGAATTGATGAGGTGAATTACTCCGTTTGCTGCGAGACCTTCCGGCTTTATCTTTGTAACTCTTTTAATTGCTTCAGGGCTCCAATAGGTTCGAATATCTGAGAACATCTGTGCTGTATTTGTAAGAAGATATCCAAACAGCATTGGCACGCCATTCATTGCATCATTCTCTGTGGCAACCAGATATGGAGGCCTGATACCATTCCAGTCAAAAGACGAGCAAAGAATTGCTTCAAGAAAATCTCCGTTTGGCATATGATCGGTCCATTGCCTCTGACCCTGGAAACCTGAAAGTATCGCATTATGTCCAAGTGCTTCTTCACCAAAACCCAGTTTTTTCAGTTTCGGATTGCCGACCATCAGATCACGGGCAATGAGAGTCATTTTTACCACTGTTTCCCATTCCTTATCCTTTTGTTTTCTTGACTTTGGAGCAGGATTAAGATCTTTCCCCTCTTTGCAGTTTTTCTTTGTCCATTCAAGTGCTTTTACGAATTCTTTTTTATCAAAGATCTCCTCATTCAACCGCCGGGTGAATTCACTCATATCAACATACTCATTTCGCATTCCAAGATATTCCTGGAAAAAATCTTCACGCACTATTGATCCGGCTATTCCCATCGAAACCGACCCCATTGAAAGATATGATTTACCTTTCATTAATGAAACAGCCAGTCCAGCCCGAACAAACCTCAGAATTTTTTCACTTACATCTTCAGGTATTGACTGGTCCCCCGAATCCTGCACATCTTTTCCGTATATCCCAAAAGCGGGTAATCCCTTCATTGTATGTCCGGCAAGAGCAGCCGCGAGATAAACCGCACCTGGTCTTTCCGTCCCGTTAAACCCCCAGATAGCTTTTGGAATATCACTGTTCATGTCAATTGTTTCACTTCCGTAACACCAGCATGGAGTAACAGTTAAGCTGACGCCAACGCCATTTTTACTGAATTTTTCAGCGCACATCGCGGCTTCCGCAACACCTCCGATACAGGTATCAGCAATTACTGCCATGACTGGTTTCCCATTCGGGTATTTAAGATTTGATGAGATAAGTTTTGCGGCATTCTTTGCCATATTCATGGTCTGATCTTCAAGAGACTCCCTTACTCCACGCATCCTGCCGTCGATTACAGGACGTATTCCGACTTTCGGGTAATCACCGATAACTGTCTGATAATTGTGGTTTACCTTTAACTCATTATTAGCCATTTGATAAAGTATTTTTAGAGTTTTAATTTCAAAATGAAGAATAACAAATATAGTTTTTTTTAACCGCAAAGTACGCTAAGAATGCGCAAAGTACGCAAAGTTAAAAGCTCCACCTCTTCAGTCTGGCGCCTTCGCTAAAATAGCCCAACGGGCTATTTCTTAATGCTCGGGCCTCTTTGCGACCTTTGCGAAATACTTTGCGATCTTAGCGGTTAATGGATTTTGATTCTTAAATATCATAGTTCTTTTTTAGTAACTTTGAAAGGTCAAAATCATTAAAATTATTATGCAAAATAGAAAGCGGTTACCCGGCTGGCTAAAGATGCAGAGAGCCAGCGGGGAAACATATTCAATGGTCAAGCATATAGTTGTTGAGAATCATCTGCATACAATCTGCACAAGCGGGAATTGTCCGAATATTGGTGAATGCTGGAACAGAGGCACTGCAACTTTTATGATACTTGGTGATATATGTACGCGGGCATGTAAATTCTGTGCGACAAAAACCGGGAGACCTCTTCCTCCTGATCCGGATGAACCTGACAGGCTGGCTGAATCGATCAAAACTATGGGGTTAAAGCATTGTGTTATTACATCTGTTGACCGTGATGATCTGCCTGATGGGGGAGCATCTTACTGGGCGGATACAATAAAGTGGATAAAAGAGGTGAATCCTTATACTACTATGGAAACTTTAATTCCTGATTTTGACGCCAATCCTGAATATATTCAAAAGATAATTGATGCAGGACCTGAAGTGATATCTCATAACGTCGAGACTGTAAAACGACTGACTCCTGTCATCCGTACAAAAGCGAAATATAAAAGGAGTCTTGATGTTTTAAAATATATCTCAGGAAAAGGAAAAACTGCGAAATCGGGATTTATGTTAGGACTTGGAGAAAGAGAAGACGAAATCATTCAGACAATCAACGATCTTTATATCTCCGGTTGTAAAATTCTGACTATAGGGCAATATCTTCAGCCCGGGAAAGATTATATGGAAGTAGTGGAATTTATTCCCCCTGAAAAATTTGAAGAGTACAGAGTTAAGGCTCTTCGACTTGGCTTTTCTTTTGTGGAAAGCAGTCCCCTGGTGCGATCGTCTTTTCATGCAGAAAAGCATATAAAGGCTCGATAAAATTTATTATATTAGCATCACTTAAAAGAAAATTTTAAATTGAGCTATAACGTTATATATAAGGATATTGGACAAAAAGATTTTAAAGAGACCTGGGACTTTCAGGCTGATATCTTTAACAGACTAATCGACAGCAAAAAACAGGGAAACATTTCTGGTGAATCTGACCAGATTATTCTTCCGGGGACACTTATTTTTGTAGAACACCCTCATGTTTATACTCTTGGGAAAAGCGGATCGGAAAAAAATCTGCTTCTCGACTTTATTCAGCTTCAGGCCAGGGAAGCGTCGTTCTACAGGATTGACCGCGGGGGAGACATAACTTACCATGGTCCGGGTCAAATTGTTGGCTATCCGATTTTTGATCTTGAGATAATTAAAATTGGACTTAAAGAGTACATTTACAGGCTCGAAGAGGCAATCATAAGAACTGTAAATGAATTTGGATTAACTGCTTCAAGACTTGAGGGAGGTACCGGCGTATGGCTCGATCCGGACATTGCCGGAAAAGCCAGGAAGATTTGTGCAATCGGAGTCAAAGCAAGCAAATATGTAACAATGCATGGTTTTGCTTTCAATGTTAATACCGACCTTGCATACTTTAATAATATCAACCCTTGCGGCTTTACAGATAAGGCAGTTACCTCACTCCAGAAAGAGTTGGGAATCAGGCAGGATATTAAATCTGTAAAAAGCAAAGTGAAAGAAAATCTGCAGGAAGTTTTTGATTTAAATTGGATTAAGGAGTAAAAAGATGGAAAAAAGATGGGTTGTGAAAGAAAAAGGAGATACTGCAGTTGTAAAACATCTTGCCGGGGCTCTGGGTGTATCTGAATCTCTGGCTAATCTTATGGCCCAGCGCAATATTTCCTCTATTGAGGAAGCAAACGCTTTTTTTAACCCCAGCCTCGATTATCTTCATGATCCTTTTCTTATGAAAGACATGAATATCGCTGTTGACAGGATCTCCAGTGCAGTAAAAAAGAATGAAAGGATACTAGTGTATGGTGATTATGATGTTGACGGAACCACTGCGGTTGCACTGATGTACTCATTTCTGAAAGATCAGTATTCAAATGTCGACTATTATATACCCGACAGATATAAAGAGGGTTACGGTGTTTCATTCCGGGGGCTTGATTTTGCTTATCAGAATAACTGTAAGGTGGTTATCACTCTCGACTGCGGTATCAAAGCAGTGGAAAAAGTAAAATATGCCCGCACCAAGGGTCTCGATGTTATTATCTGCGATCATCATTATCCGGGAGATGAAATACCTAAAGCATTAGCTGTTCTTGATCCAAAACAGCCATCATGCAGTTACCCTTATAAAGAATTGTCGGGATGTGGTGTAGGATTCAAGCTGATTCATGCTTATTCAAGGGTACATGGAATTCCATTCAGTAAAATATCCCACTATCTCGATCTTGTTGCTGTAAGCATAGCATCGGATATTGTTCCCCTTACTGGAGAAAACAGAGTAATGGCATATTTTGGCCTTAAAAGATTAAATGAATGTCCCCGTACCGGACTGAAAGAGATAATCCGTGAATCGGAAGTAACAAAAGCACTTACAATTGAAGATGTAGTTTTTAAAATTGGTCCCAGAATAAATGCAGCCGGAAGAATGGAGACGGGAAGCAAAGCTGTTGACCTGCTTGTTTCAAGTGATAGCCGGCTGGCGATGGGAATAAGCAAGGAGATCAATAATTTTAATATAGAACGACGTAGTGTTGATCGTATAATTACAACAGAGGCAATGCGAATGATTGCCGAAGATCAGAGAACTGTAAATTCGAGAACGACTGTGCTTTATAACCCAACCTGGAAGAAAGGAGTGATCGGAATTGTTGCTTCAAGATTAATTGAGACATATTACAGGCCAACAGTCATTCTTACTGAATCAAACGGTTTTGCAACAGGCTCTGCCAGATCAGTTCAGGGTTATGATCTGTATCAGGCAATTGAAGCATGCAGCGATCTGCTTGAGAGTTTTGGTGGACATATGTTTGCCGCAGGCCTGACTCTGAAAAAAGAAAACATCCGGCCCTTTATGGATAAATTTGAACACTATGTAAATAGCACTATTACTGAGGAACAGCTGGTTCCACGAATCTTTATTGACGCAGAACTCTCATTTTCTGAAATTAATGAAGAATTTTTTAAAACCATGAGTCAGTTTCAGCCTTTTGGACCTGAAAACATGTCCCCGGTTTTCGTCTCGCGGAATGTATTTGATATCGGATCAGGACGAATGGTTGGATCGAGCGGTGAACATCTTAAACTTGATCTTTGTCAGGAATCATCGGGCCAAAAAAGCTTCTCCGCAATCGCATTCAGTCAGGCTAACCATTTTGAGTATATCAAAGGGGGGAATCCTTTTGATATTTGTTATTCATTGGAGATGAATGAGTTCAGAGGGAACAGGAATCTTCAGCTTAATGTAAGGGATATAAAAACTCCGGTTGATAATTAGGCAGCAGGCTCAGGTGTTAAGATAAAAGATAAAAGTAA
>PLML01000185.1 GCA_003141525.1 Bacteroidales bacterium | reverse complement strand
AAGAACAACACCCAAAATAAATCCCACCCAATATAACGAACCTGTATTATGTTCAGCATACAACCCAATATTCGCTCCCAATAATTTCGCAATCAATACGAAAGGGGAAATGAACCCGTGAACAATACCATATAGGAAACCATATTCCTCCTTGGTCATGCCAACAGGAGCACAGGAAGTAACAAAAAACAGAACCAGCAATAATAATAATCCAATAAATATTCTTTTAGTTTTCATATAAATTAATTTTAAAATGTTTTTACTCGTTAAGTGATTTAAATTTGAAGTATCAGAAAAATGTCAAAATATTTCCATTCAGTATTTTATCAAAATTATACAGGATAACCATAAAGAAATCCAGGTATAATACAAAAAGAGGAAATTATTAAAGAAAATTACCTATCAATTGTTTATAAAGGTGGGCATTTTTATACTGAAAAGTGTTACACACCTTTAGAAAAAGATTACATAATTCACACATTTCCAGGAACAATATGTTAAAACTGTAAATAAATTACATAGAGCACATCAAATGTCTCATTCTTATTCATAGTCATTTATATTGAGTCTTGTCTCTTTATCCCCTATAATTTGGACAGATTTGTTTAAAGAAAGAGAACTAAAAAGATGGATTAAGAAAAGAATGGTTTTAAGTACCACCGACCATTACAAAGTGTAAAATTCGTCTCGTTAAAGTCACTGGCTTTCCCATCCTCTCACCCTGTTGATCCATCCTAGGCATATTCCAAATAAGAATTATTTGTTAAAATAAAATTGACTTTGGCTTTTACAAGGTGTAACTTTAAATGAACTTAAAATCCGCTGAATATGAAAACAACAGTTTTTATTTTGCTATGCTTTTTAACTGTTTCTGCTTCTAAGGCACAAGTTAATGATCTGATTGGCACCTGGACTGTGTTTGAAATGACTCAGGTATCAGGTCAGAACTCTGAAAAAATGACTGAGGATCAGTTTAAAGCTAATGGGGCTTTCGAGGATTACTTTTTCATGGAAGAAGGCAAATTCAAACAGACGGGCAATTTGTCAGGTGAAGGCACAGTGTCTACACAAGAAGGGACCTGGAAAATAATGGAAAACAAAGTGATAATGACTCTCCAGCTGGGTGAAAAGAAAATGGACGTGGATTATACATATGAGCTGAAAGAAAATAAACTTTTTCTGACACGTACAAGCCCTGACGGAAATATGAAGATCATAATGGTTTGCAGGAAAAAATAAAAAGAAACAACTAACCATAAGACTATATTTATCCAGTGGCTGTGATAGTGCAATTTTGAGCGGTTTCATTCTTCTTAAACTCTATGAATGGGAATGTGGGTATTGTCGTAAAAAGGGAGATATATATTCACTGAAGGAATGGTATCAAAGCAAAAATAAAATCATCTAGTACAATTATCAGGATTAATTACCTCATTTGACCTTTCAGATCACCCGAAAATTCATTTTGAAACAACAAATATTTAACTGCATCATTTGGTGGTCAATTTATTCGGGCCAAATGTGTTCAGAGCTTCAGGCTTTTCCATTATTATTCTGTTTGAATAATTACCTGCACATACAGAGAGCAACTCTATCACCGATTACCCGGAGCCTAATAAATCTTTATCAGTCGGTATACTGAACTTAATTAATTCTATTATGTTTTAATATACAACTAATCAAACAGGATATGAAAAAAATAATCCTAGGCCTGTTGGTGGCCTATCCCTTACTGTCCTTTGGCCAAATTGGAGTTAAAGCAGGCCTTAACTTTTCAAATGTTACCAATACTTCTTCCATAAGCTACAGCAGTGGAACTGGCTATAATATTGGTATATTCCTAGCTCCGAAATCCAAAAGTATTATCAGTTCAAAAACTGAATTGATTCTTTCAAAACAAGGGTATAATTATTCAACCAATTCTCAGGATGGAACTGCCGACCTGTTATATATCATGCTGCCAACATATATGTGTATTAACATAACCAGATTTTTTCAAATCCATATTGGTGCACAAATGGCTTACCTCATTAATGCGAAAGCTAATATTAAAACTACTTCAGGAAGTACATCTCCCATATCCGATGCAATGCAATATTACAACCGTTTTGATTATGGACTTGGGGGAGGAGTAGAGATTCACCCATTTAAAGGATTATTGATCGGGACCAGAATGAATATTAGTTTGGCAAATTTATATAGCCATGCGGCAAGCGGTCAGATCCCGTCTTTTGCAAGTATAAATGCCAAACAAAACCTGTTTCAGATATATACCGGATGGCGTTTTGGAAAATAACCTGCTTCATCAAATAAGAAATAAGAATGACATATAATATCTTATGCCTAAAAGAAAAAAGCGCATTCAGCCATTATATTGCGAAAGTCAGACAATCTGACCACATTTGTCCGGTCAGATTAAACATAACATACATAACTAAGCAACAAACACTTAACTCCGGATTTTGGTGGTCAATTTACTCCGGCCAGCTATTGTGAGTGTAACTGGCAATTCCACCTTACATTTCTTTCTTTTTTAATTCAATTACGGTAATCTCAGGCAAAATTCCAACTCTCCCCGGGTAACCTATAAATCCCAACCCTCTATTTACATATAAATACTGATTCTTTTCCTGGTACATGCCAGCCCATTCCTTATATATATACTGGATTGGGCTCCATTTGAAACCAGGTATTTCCACTCCAAATTGCATTCCGTGTGTATGCCCCGATAAGGTAAGGTCAATATTGGGATACTTTTTAGTTACTTCTTTCCCCCAATGTGAAGGGTCATGTGACAGTAAAATGTTAACAGGGCTGTAGTTGATATTTTTTGTTGCCTTTTCCAGACTGCCATAATTGGAAAAACCATGGCTGCTGCAATTCTGAACGCCGATTACTGTAATTTTTTCTCCATCTTGTTCAATATAATGGTGCTCATCCCAAAGCAAATTCCATCCTAGCTGGCTATGAATTTTTCTTAGCTCCTGAATGTCATTCTCTTTAGCTTCTAAATTTTCCCATTTATAGTAGTCACCGTAATCATGATTTCCGAAAATGGAAATTACTCCGTGTATTGCTTCTATTTTTTTCAGAATGTCTATATAGATCAATGCTTCTTTATGATTGTAGTTAACAAGGTCACCCGTAAAAAATACTACATCTGGTTTTTGCTCATTAATGATATTAACAGCCCGGGCAAGCGGTTCAGTACTTAAAAAACTACCTGTGTGAATATCGGAAACCTGAACTATTTTAAAACCATCAAATGAACCTGGAAGGTCAGGTAAAATGAGTCTCAGCTTTCTTATCTTGTAGTTATATGGATTGAATGCCATTCCATATATCATGCTGAAGAATGGAATTGAACCGACAAATAAACCCATCTTTATAATAAAATCAGAGCGACTTAGGGTTTTAGCTTGTTGGACAGTTTTTCTGGGTTCTGGCCTTTTAAACCAGGATGAAATTTTTATTAATGACCAGCGGAAGAATCTGACTAAATCATCAACAAGTACGAATAGGTCCAGAACAATTTTTGAAGTAATGAGAATAATCAGAAGGGCGAAACTATATGTTCTGAAATATATATTCCAGCTATGCCAGTCAGTATATTGCGTAAGAACGATTAACGCAAAACAAAAGCATGAAACAAACCAATAAAGAGTATTTATCCAACGAATTGCAGTTTGCGAATAGCCTCTGGTTACAAATCGGAATGCCTGAAAGGCATATAAATCAATAAGTAATAAAATAATAAGGAAGATCACGACATGAGCATTGAAATAAATCATGAATATTGAAATTAATTTTACCAAGATCCAGTAGTAAGTTATAATTATCGTTCCCTTTTGTTCTGTTTATGTTACGGTTTCCGGAAAGTTATTAGTTTCCTATTTCAAGGAAATTTCACCGTAAGTTACGCTTAAACTTATTAAATAATAAAATGTTGAAACCAGGTGACCGGAATAAATAGACCTGCCAAAGCTGGAGTCAAATACTTGTTTATATCTATGTACATTAAGTACTATCAGGCTTGCCAGACCTCACCAGGCTGATTCTCGTTAGTTCTAGGAGAATTTATAGAGATTTTAAAGGAGAAGATTGGTTCAAGATGATCCATCTGTGGCGAACTTAAAACATCGTAAAAATGGTAATTGTGCTTATAACCTCGGCAGATATCTGCAAAGTTATTGTGTAAGAGGATCCGTGACCTTTCCCATAAAAATGATGGAATTGGTGGTAACTTCCCTTATGAGATATATGAACTGATGATTGACATCAATTGTAATTGATTCTACAGGTCCCACCATTGTAGGTTCAAATTCGACCACAGTTGCAGCCGCCGCTTCTGTGCCTTCTTCATCGGTCTGAATGTAAGCCTGGTGAAGTATTTTGCTTATAAGCAGCGATATGTCCGAGATGTTTGAGAAATCAGCTGCATCGGTGAAAGCTATACCCATTCCCATGAGTGAAAGGACATTCTGAAGACTAATATTATATATATACTTGAATTTTGGCAGGTAAAGATTTACCTTGCTTGAGGTCAATGAAGTTGTCCATATACTTAAATTGGCAACAGTCAATGAGCTAGTAACCGCTGAGAGGTTATTGTCATCAGGAAGGATGATATCCATTACATAATTCCCCTGACCATATGGAATCTCCGCAACATAAAATCCGTTGCCCCGGTAGACTTTCTGGTTTTCAGACTGGTACATTGTAGGAACATTCTCAGTTGATCCATCTGGCTTTGTGAATGTCCTGGAAGTCGTGGCAGAAGCGTCAAATTGGGTTTTCCACATACCTTTAAAATAAATTGCATTTATAAGAAGCATTACGGTATTTGCGTCAAGCTGGCTGATCATATTATTTATAAGGCCATTGGTGTGATTTGAAATCCAACTGTTGATCTGTGTCGGGACCGTAGGATCTGTTATATCAAAAGATTTGGCCTGGGCATCATAATAGCTTGTAAGGGTATTGGTAAAGGGGGCTTTGACCGGAAAGTCCTTTTCAGTCCATACCGAGTTTGCTATATACATGGTGACCCTGCTGTCGACTGATAGCAGTGAAGCAGTAAGATCCTTGTATGATTTATTCAGGTCAGCCATCGAAGTATCATTTACTCTGAGTGCTTTAAGGATTGAATCCCTGGTTCCATTTGCTGCTCCATTCACCGTCATTGAAAGAGCATAAGATATGCTCAGGGGAGATATGATGGTGTTGACATCTCCAGCCTGACTAAGTACCCTGCTGAAAATATCAAATGCATAAGAGTTTTCTGAGCTGACAAGCGTGGCCTGGTTAAGGGTTAGATTGATTTGGACCGGTTGGGTTGGAAGAGCATCGTTATTCTTCCGGCATGAAGCAAGTATTATGAAAAACATAAGAGCCGGGGAAAGAGCAAGTTTTAATTTGTTGTTTTTCATAATATTAGGATTTAAAGATTAGGATTGAGACCGGTGGATTGGTCTATGTACACTAACTTCCAAAAATCATGCCAATTCTATTGCTGATAATTATGGATAAATAGTTTCTAATCATTCATAAGAATCGCTTTCTCTAATCCCCCCTTTGATGGACTGGGTAAGTTAATCAGGACGATTGTTTTCAGTGGTTCTTGAGATTTTATATTACATAAACAAGAATTTAACTCCGATTGTTGGTCGTCAGTTAATTCCGGCCAAAGGTGGTCAAGGGCACGGGTTTTCCAATATAATAACTGGATCTGTAATAAAAATATAGTTCCTGACGACTGTATAAATCTTTATTTAGCTACATTAGATTCATCAAAAATTAATTAAATGGGAAATATGAATAGTTTGCGTCAATTGGGGCGCACCGGTATTATGGTGACCCCCATAGGGCTTGGTTGCTGGCAATTCAGCAAACAAAAAAACATGGCAGGGAAATACTGGCCCGCACTTGAAGATGATCTCATTAACAAAATAATTTCTCTTGCGCTTGAAGGAGGAATTAACTGGTTTGATACAGCAGAATTATATGGTAAAGGGGCCTCAGAAAAAGCTCTTTCAAAAGGTCTGCAGGCATCCGGGATAAAGCCAGGTGAGGTCATTATAGCCACAAAATGGTGGCCGATTTTTCGTTTAGCTTCAAATATTCGGAAGACCATTGATGAGCGGATCAGGGCATTGGAACCATATCCTATAGACCTGCACCAGGTACACCAGCCTTGGGGTTTTTCTAGCGAAAAAAGTGAAATGACTGTTATGGCTGAAATTTTTGACAGAAAGCTGATCAAAAGCATTGGGGTCAGCAACTTTTCGGCTAAGCAGATGCAGAACTCCTGGGAGACTCTCAATAAAGCAGGAATACCGCTGGCATCAAACCAGGTCAGGTACAATCTCCTCGACCGCAAGATAGAATCGAATGGTGTAATGGACCTTGCAAAAAAACTAGGTATTTCCATCATTGCATACTCACCGCTTGCACAGGGCCTGGTGACTGGTAAGTTTCATGATAATCCGGAACTGCTCAAAAACATCGGACTAAGAAGGTACAGCTCGCAGTTCAAACCGGAAGGACTCGAGAAAAGCCGGAAGGTGATAATGCTGGTAAAGGAACTTGCCTTTAAGTACAATGTGACACCATCACAGGTGGCACTCAATTGGCTCATCAATTATCATGGTGATACAGTTGTTGCAATCCCTGGGGCAACAAAGGAAATCCATGTAAAGGAGAACACAGGTTCGATATCATTCAGGCTTTCCGACGAAGATATGATGAGGCTGGATAATGAGAGTTCAATATTCAAATAATTGGGCAATTACAAAATGTGTCAAAACGCCCTGTTTTTGTCCAGAACCTGGCACCAAACTGGCACCAAATAAAAAACACTTACTTTTTGGTTTATTTAATATCTATCTAAAAACTAAAACTTTCAAATTATGAAGAGGACAATTTTGATTCTTATTACACTTCTTGCCATACAGCTGTTCACCGAAGCACAGGAGAATCTGACTTATCAGAAACCATCTGCTGAAATCTTGGCATTAGCTGATTATGTAAGGGCTCCAACAGTAACCATGGACTCAAAAAAGGAATTTATGTTGTTGAGCTACCGTGACACGTACAAATCACTTAACGATTTAAATCAGGAAGAAATGAGATTAGGTGGTTTACGCATCAACCCTGTCACTAATATATCGGGTACCATATCTTATGTCAATAATTTAAAGATCAGGAAAATCTCTGCTCAGGATGAAATTCAGGTATCAGGATTACCCCAGAATCCAAGGATAGCTAATATATCAATGTCTCCAAACGAAAAGAAAATTGCTTTTACTCATACAACAGACAAAGGTGTTGAACTTTGGGTTTTAGATGTTGAAACCGCTCAGGCGACCAGGCTAATGGAAGCAATTATCAATGCAAACATGGGGAATCCTATCAGCTGGTTAAACGATAATGAGAATTTGCTGGTAAGATTATTACCCAAAAACAGGGCTGCTTTAATTGAGACAAAAAAAGATTTGCCCAAAGGACCAACAGTTTCAGTGAGCGATGGATCCATATCTCAGAATCCAACTTTCCAGGATTTGCTGAAAAATAAAGCCGATGAACAGAATTTTGAAACCTTAATTACATCTGATCTTTATAAAATCTCTATAACGGGCAAATCTGAACTCTTTAAAACTTCTGCGATGTACGCTGATGTAAGTGTTTCTCCTGATGGAAATTATGTTTTAGTAAAAACTATTCAAAAACCATTCTCATACGTAGTACCTTATTATCGATTTCCGCAAACATCGGTTGTTTATGATATTAAAGGGAATGTGATAAAGGTAGTTAATGAAGTTCCTTTGATTGAAAACATACCAAAAGGATTCGATTCAGCCCCAAAGGGGAAAAGAGATATGGACTGGAGAGACGACAAACCCTCAACTTTGTACTATGTTGTTGCCCTTGATGAAGGTGATAAAGCTAATAAGGCTGAATTCAGGGATGAGGTTTTCCTCTGGAGCGCACCTTTTACCTCTGATGCAACTTCTTTATTTAAAACCCAGCAACGGTTTGCAGGGATTATCTGGGGTAACGATAAATTTGCTGTTGGTTTTGAACGGTGGTATGATACCCGAAATATGAAAACCTACCTGATTAATCCTTCAGTCTCCAATGAAAGCCCGAAAGTAATTTATGATCGTAACTACCAGGATATTTATTCTGATCCCGGAAACTTTGAAACAAAAAAGAATCAGTATGGCAGATATGTTCTTACAATGGATAAGGATAATGCTTATTTAATTGGAGACGGCTACTCAAAAGAAGGTCAATTTCCTTTTATAGACGAAATCAATCTTACATCTTTGAAAACAAAACGCCTTTATCAATCTGAATATAAGGATAAAAAAGAAGATTTGCTTTCGATTAAAGATATCAAAAAAGGTGAAGTATTAGTTCAGCTTCAATCAAAGAATGAGTTTCCGAATTACTTTTTCAGAAATATAAAGACAAAAGGGAAACTGACTCAGATTACATACTTTAAAAATCCTTTTGAAAGTATTAAAAACGTTTATAAAAAAGTGATTAAGTACAACAGGAAAGATGGTGTTGAACTGTCTGGAACATTGTATCTGCCTGTAGGTTACGATACTATCAGAAAAGAAAAATTACCATTACTGATATGGGCTTATCCGGTAGAATACAAAGATAAAAATAGTGCCGGGCAAAGTGATCAGAATCCAAATGAATTCACATATCCATTTTATGGTTCCTTTGTCTACTGGGTTACAAAAGGTTATGTCGTTTTAGATAATGCTGCATTCCCGATTGTAGGTGAAGGAAGTACCGAACCCAACGATAATTTCATTGAACAATTGGTTTCAAGTGCCGAAGCAGCAATTAACGCAGTAGATAAAATGGGATATATCAATCCCAAAAAGGTAGCAGTCGGAGGTCATTCTTATGGAGCCTTTATGGTTGCAAACCTTTTAACCCATTCAAAACTTTTTGCCTGTGGTATTGCCAGAAGTGGAGCATATAACAGAACTCTGACTCCATTCGGTTTCCAGAGTGAACAACGAAATTACTGGGATGCGCCAGATGTATACAATACCATGTCTCCATTTATGAATGCAGAAAAAATGAAAACACCGCTTCTTCTGGTTCATGGTGACGCAGATAATAACCCGGGAACTTTTACACTTCAGACCGAACGCTACTTTCAGGCCTTAAAAGGATTGGGAGCCCCGGTTAGAATGGTATTGCTGCCTAAAGAGAGTCATGGATATGCTGCTAAAGAGAATATTCTGCATTTACTCTGGGAAGAGGATCATTTTCTGGAAAAATATTTAAAATAGAATAGCACTTTTGACTCGACTAAGTACAAAAGTCGGATATATTGACCACATTTGTCAGGTCTGATAACACTTAACATACATATATAAACACCAGGGATTTAACTCCGGCTTCTAGTGGTCAATTTGAGACGGCTAACTAGGTTAAGGTCCCTGGATACTCCACCTAACTTATCGCTGAAAATCAGTAGTGCTAATTCCATCCATCTGAGTTAAGTCTTGGGTGGATAGATTTTTGTTTGCTCTAAAAGCATTAGAACTTATCTGATTTAAAATTCTATTCATTCAATATAGGTCAAAACTCATTTGACTTTGGCTTTTAATTATCATAACTTAGCATATTATACTGCTTAGAGTAAACATATTTTAAATTATAAAACTTTATATGATAGTAAAAATCTACTTAAGATCTATCTTAAAAGATGGGGAAAACAGGCTTGCTTTGTTCGATTCAAACCGCAATGGAGATATCAATGACCTTACAACAGAGGTTCAAGCAGGGGCTACTATTATTTGGAAATTAGACTGCTGCAGTGGGATAAAGAGTATAACTAGAATATACTCCAAAGAGAAGGAACATACTATATTTAAAAGCGATCCGAGGAAACGATTGTTATGCAAAGGATTTAAACTTCAATTAGAAAAAGGAGCAGAAGGAAAAGAAAAATACACCATTGAATGCATTCTTTGCAATAATACAGAACTGATTATCGATCCTTACATAAGGGTCCCACCCGTCAGATAGTACCATGTATTATCGTATTATTTCGGCTTTTTATATTGCCTTTATTATGGCAATAAACTCACTAACCGCAGTTAACGGGCAATCAACCGATAGTCTGTTGTATATATTAAACCATGACGTTATTAAGGAAGATACTAATAAATTAGATCTTCTTTACAAGATAGTCTCATATTCAGGTAATGTTGATACCATTTTAAAATATAGTGAGCAGGCCATAAAACTTGCTGAAAAATTGAATATAAGTCCTGCACAGCCTACTGTTTATGAAGGAGTTGGCTACCTTAATTCCGGTATACTTGCGCCAGCACTTGAATGTTTTATGAAAGCAGCCAATTATTACAAAGCGGATCACAACAACATCGGCATAGCAATTGTATATATTTATATATCAGAAGCATATAACCAGCAAGAAAACTTCGATAATGCGAAATACTATCTTAAAAATGCGGTTGAAATCTTCAGAAAGGAAAAAGATACGATAAGGCTGGCTTCAACCTTGAGCAATCTGGGTTATGTCAATTACAGTATGGGACAATATGATACTGCCTTAATTCTATACTCAAGTACCAGTAAAATATACCAAAGGTTAGGTTACCTTACTGAATTTGCCATTTGCCTGGGCAATTCAGGATTGGTTTATTCCAGACAGTCGGAATTTGAAAAGGCAGAAATTTATCTTCTCCGCGCTATAGAAATACTTTCTAAACAGGGCGATGAATATAACGTTTTGAAGTATATGATCGAATATGCCGGCATTCTTCAGCATAAAGGAGAAATTAAAAAAGGAATAATCTCTGCTAAGGTAAGTTTTGATAAGGCTACAAAGAATAACTTTCGGGAATTTGAACGCGATGCAGCCTATCGTCTTGCTAAGCTATATCAGGTTTCCGGAAAGTACGACAGTGCTTACCATTATCAGTCGTTGTATATAAACGCAAATGACAGTATAAAAAGCGTTAAGAATATTCAAAAAATGGCTGATCTGCGTACGGGATTTGAAGTGGCTAAAAAGCAGACCGAGGTTGATGTATTAAGAAAGAATAAGTTAATACAGCTTATGGTGATCTTGGGTTTAGTTCTCATCCTATTGCTGGCCATAGGACTCGTCCTTCTTTATTATTATAGTCTGAAGCGGTCACAAAGGCTTACAGCTGCCCTTGATGAGCGTCGTATATTATTGGAAAAGCAGAGCCAAGAACTGAAAGAACAGCGGGAAGAATTGATGCTGCAAAAAGAAGAAATAATTAGTAGTATAACCTATGCAAAAAGAATACAATCAGCTATTCTGCCGCCAGAAGTGTACATTAATGAATTGCTGAATGAGAATTTCATACTTTATCTGCCAAAAGATATAATAAGTGGTGATTTCTATTGGATAAAACAGGTAAAGAATTATATCATATTAACTTCTGCGGATTGTACAGGCCATGGAGTACCTGCAGCATTTATGAGTATGCTGGGAATAAGTTGTTTGAATGAAATTGTGCAAAGCAGGGAGTTTACTCACGCAAATCAGATTTTGAATGAGTTGAGGAAGGAGATTAAACATTCACTCAGACAAACCGGTAAAAAAGAAGAAATGAGAGATGGAATGGACATAGCTTTATGTGTTATTGACAGGAAGAATAACATAATGCAATATTCAGGTGCACATAATCCATTATATATAATAAGCAATAATAACGGGAATTCAGAAATCAAAGAGATAAAGGCTGATCCAATGCCAGTGGGTATACATTTCTTAGGAGATAAATCTTTTACAAATCATGAGGTTCAGCTTGAAATTGGTGATACTTTCTACATTTTTTCAGATGGTTTTATAGACCAGATAGGTGGAGAAAACAATCACAGATTCACAAGCGAAAGATTCAAAAAATTACTCGTAACCATATACGATCAACCTTTGTATGAACAAAAAGAAATTCTGGAGAAGACTCTTAAAGACTGGATGGGTGCACATCCTCAGACAGATGATATTTTGGTCATTGGGGTGAGGGTGTGATAATGAAAAACTGAATGAGAGTCTGGTTGTCCCGTCAGGTCTCGAACCTGAACTTTTCTGATCCAGAGTCAGAAAAGTTTAGTAAATATAGTGGAAACTTCCTGTAACCTGAAAGGAAGAAATTAGACAAGTTCCAACATTAACAATGACAAATCTGTTAACGCAAAAACCCCCGGCTTTCGGCAGGGGGTCTTGCGGCATGTCAGGATGTTTCTGATTTCACCCAGAGTACCGCTCTGATCTTCAACGTTGGTATATTTCAATAAGACACTGTTTCAGGTTTTAAATTATGATATAAAGTTAATACATTAGTGCAAACGTGTCAAGTCGTAAATGCCCATTTAATGGGGAAATAGAATAATTTTGACTTTTGTTGGTCAATGGAATGACGATGAATATAACCAGGAATTTTCTGCTTATATTAAAATGGATGTAATTCGTCAAAAATGCGTCGGAATTTATGAGAAATAATAAGAAAAATTTGATTTTTCAATTATATTTTGATCTATAAGATTGATTATATGTATATTAAGAAAGCATCTTAAATAAAAGATTAAAAACTTCTATTTTGACGAACTGTTTAATTATAAGGATCAAAATTTAGTATTTTGATGCAATTCTATGCTTTTGCATCTTGTTCATTTATTGTACTTAAATTATTTAAATAATATTTAATGACTATCAGTAATCAGTA
>PLML01000179.1 GCA_003141525.1 Bacteroidales bacterium | reverse complement strand
TCGACCTCGATACTTTTTTTGTGTCGGTTGAGAGGCTGAAGAACAGCCGCCTGAACGGGAAACCGGTCATAATAGGCGGCATGTCGGACCGGGGAGTGGTATCGAGCTGTAGCTATGAGGCACGGAAGTACGGCGTGAGCTCCGCTATGCCAATGAAAATGGCCAGAAATATGTGTCCCGATGCCATTGTGATAAGAGGCGATATGGAGCTTTACAGCAACTATTCAAACGTAGTGACCGGCATAATTGCCGAACGGGCACCATTATATGAGAAAGCATCGGTTGATGAGCATTACATAGATCTCACCGGGATGGACCGTTTCTACGGATGCTACAAATGGTCGCATGAATTGCGCCAGTATATAATAAAAGAGACAGGTCTGCCCATATCAATCGGCCTTTCAGTCAATAAGACAGTATCAAAAATAGCAACCGGAGAGGCAAAACCAAACGGGGAAATTGAGGTTCAAAAAGAGATCGTTCTTCCATTCCTTGATCCTCTGTCGATACGAAAAATACCAATGATCGGTCAGAAGACTTACCAGGTACTCCGCTCGATGGGCATTGCTACAATTTATACTCTGAGGAATATCCCTGTTGAGATGCTTGAAAAGCTGATGGGTAAAAACGGTATTGAAATATGGAAGAGAGCTAATGGCATCGACTCTACTCCCGTCATCAGCTATTCGGAACAGAAATCAATAAGCACTGAACACACTTTCGAAAAAGACACTACCGACCTGGTGAGGTTGAATCAGCTCCTGGTAAGTATGGTGGAAAAGATCGCGTTCGAGCTGAGAAAGCAGGAGAAACTGACTTCATGCGTTACTGTTAAGATAAGGTATTCAAACTTCGATACCCATACACTGCAGAAACGGATACCATATACATCATTTGACCATGTTCTTGCCGATATCACCAAAGAACTTTTTGCCAGACTCTACCAGAGGCGCATGCTTATAAGACTTATTGGTGTAAGGTTCAGTCATATGGTAAGAGGAGTCCAGCAACTTGACATGTTTGACGATACTCCTGAAAAGGTCAGCCTTTATATGGCAATGGACAGGATCAGGAAGCGTTTCGGACGAAATGCGGTCAGGAGAGCCTCCGGAGTGATGACGGTAAGCGAAAGAGAGGAAAAAGCCATTAAACAGCTTGAAAACGCTCTTAAAGAGCAAAATATGATGGAGGAAAAACTCCGGGGCGGGTATTGGCACTAGCGGTGTGCAAGCCCCCCTTTAGGGGGGTTGGGGGGCCAAAATGAAAGAGAAACATGAAACAATGTATCTAAATTGTCACTCATATTACAGTCTCCGCTACGGAACAATGTCCATTGAACAGCTTGTGCAGAAAGCACTGGCTGCCGGGACTGATACCATTGTGCTTACTGATATTAACAACTCAACCGGCGTTCCGGAATTTGCAGGAGAATGCGCAAAAAACGATATCAGGCCTGTTGCAGGTATAGAATTCAGAAATGATAACGAATTTCAATATATCGGGATTGCACGCAATAACAGAGGTTTGCAGGAGCTGAATGAATTTCTGTCGGATCTGAATTTCAACAAGTCATCAGTTCCCTTTCCGGCTCCTCAATTCTCCGAATCGTACATAATATATTCCCTTAAAAAAATTTCTTCCCGTAAGCTGTATGACAATGAACGCATAGGAATAAGACCAAATGAGCTGAACAGCCTGCTGACTCTGACTTCATCAATAAACAGGGATTCAATGGTTTTGCTGCAGCCTGTTACATTTGCAGCGACTGAAGATATTATCATTCACAGAAGCCTCAGGGCTGTCGACAATAATATTCTCCTGAGCCATCTGCAGCAATGGCAGTGCGCCGGAGAAGATGAATTCTTCAAAGATCCGGCCGATGTTGAAAAAATCATTAAAGATTATCCATGGCTGATAAATAATACAAAAAAGCTTCTGGATGACTGTGATTTACACTTTGACCTCGACAGCCTGAAAAACAAGAAAATCTATTCCGCAAGCAGATATGATGACAAGCTTCTTCTCGAAAAACTGGCATGGGACGGAATGATATACAGGTATGGCAGGCAGAACAGCGAAGCAAAAAAAAGGGTAAAGCATGAACTTGAGATAATTGACAGGCTTGGCTTTTCTGCCTATTTTCTGATAACATGGGATATCGTAAGATATTCAATGGCACGCGGCTTTTATCATGTCGGTCGTGGTAGCGGCGCTAACTCAGTAGTTGCTTATTGTCTGAAAATCACCAATGTTGATCCTATTGATCTAAACCTTTACTTCGAGAGATTTATCAATCCAAAACGAAGCAGTCCCCCAGACTTCGATATCGATTACTCGTGGAAAGAGAGGGATGAAGTGATCGATTATATCTTCAAGAGATATGGTTACGGACATACCGCATTGCTTGGCACAATGAGCACCTTCAGGGGAAAGTCGATCGTTCGTGAACTTGGTAAGGTCCACGGTCTGCCCAGGGAAGAGATTGATTCGCTTATCGATAATCCTTCTGCCGATACAAACAGGAATGAGTTAACCAATCTCATCTTCTCAACAGGACTGAAGATCGCTGATTTCCCGAATATGCGGAGTATCCATGCCGGAGGTATTCTTATTTCGGAAGAACCTATCACCTGTTATACCGCACTCGATATGCCGCCAAAAGGTTTTCCTACCACCCAGTGGGATATGTACACCGCCGAAGAGATCGGCTTTGAGAAACTCGACATCCTTAGTCAGCGTGGAATAGGTCACATCAAAGAGAGTGCGGAAATAATACTGCGTAACCGTGGCATCGATGTTGATGTTCATGCAATACAGAAATTCAAGAAGGATGAAAAGGTCAAAGAGTATCTCAAGATCGGTGAAACAAAAGGATGCTTCTATATAGAAAGCCCTGCAATGCGGGGACTCCTGAAAAAGCTCAGATGCGACAATTACACTACTCTGGTGGCTGCAAGCTCAGTGATAAGGCCTGGTGTTGCACGTTCCGGAATGATGAAGGAATATATATACCGGTTTCATAATCCTGGAAAATTCGAGTATATACACCCGGTTATGAAGGAACAGCTTGAAGAAACATTCGGTGTAATGGTCTACCAGGAAGATGTGCTGAAAGTCTGTCATCACTTTGCAGGACTTGATCTTTCAGATGCAGATACCCTGCGTCGTGCAATGAGCGGCAAATACCGGTCGAAACAGGAGATGCAGCGAATTATTGAAAGATTTTTTTCAAACTGCCGTGAAAAGGGCTATAGCGATGAGGTTACGAAAGAGGTATGGAGACAGATTGAATCTTTTGCCGGATATTCCTTCTCAAAAGCACATTCCGCATCTTATGCTGTAGAAAGCTTCCAGAGTCTTTATCTCAAGGCTCATTATCCTCTCGAGTTCATGGTTGCTGTAATAAATAACTTCGGAGGCTTTTACAGGACCTGGGTTTATGTACATGAAGCAAGGAGGTGCGGCGCATCTATTCAGCTTCCGTGCGTAAATAAAAGCAATTACAAGACAACTATTTACGGTACAGAGATATACATCGGATTTATTCACATCATGAGCCTGGAGTACAAGCTTGCACAGTCAATTGAAAAGATTCGCAATGCTGAAGGTCCATTTTCTGATCTGAACGATTTCGTTACCAGAGTAAACCCAGGACTGGAGCAAATAATTCTTCTTATAAAATCCGGAGCATTCAGATTTACCGGAAAAAAGAAAGCCGTTCTTTTATGGGAAGCTCATATGATGATAAACAAAAACAAACCGGATAATTTCCGTCCTCTCTTCTCCTCTCCTGTACGTGACTTCACCCTTCCCGATCTTGTGCAGGGACAGATTGAAGATGTATACGATGAAATCGAACTCTTCGGTTTCCCTGTCACCATGAGCTGGTTTGATATGCTTGAGACCTCCTTCCGCGGCGAAGTGCCGGCACGAAGGATGAGTGAAAACACAGGCAGGAAAATCAGGATGGTCGGTCACCTGGTTACTGTAAAGTATATCAAGACAATAAAAAATGACTGGATGAATTTCGGATGCTTTATCGATGCTGAAGGGAATTTTTTCGATACAACTCATTTCTCTCAATCTCTTAAAAACTGGCCTTTTAAAGGAAGCGGCACATATCTTATTCTTGGCAAAGTAGTTGAAGAGTTCGGGTTTCCTTCGCTTGAGGTTGAGAAGATGGCTAAACTGCCTGTAAAACCTGATAAAAGGTATTGAATTTTTGCTTATCTTTATGAAACAATAATTCGGCATTATGAAGAATTGTTACAGAATATCAGATCCCATATCAATTGTTCTTCCCCTGATTTTCTTTTTTGTCTTAGGATGCCGCAAGGATGATAAATCCGGAATGGTAACGGATGCTGATGGAAATGCTTACAGGAGTATTGAGATTGGTTCTCAGGTATGGATGGATAAAAACCTCAAAACCACTAAATATAACGATGGTTCAGACATACCTTATATAACTGATCAGACTGAATGGGCTAACTTAACTACTCCGGGATATTGCTGGTATGCGAACTATGATGTGGACAATAAAGCTACGTATGGTGGGCTTTATAATTTCTATACCATAAATACCGGAAAATTGTGTCCTTCAGGCTGGCATGTTCCGACCACTTATGAATGGGAAACGTTGACAGTTTACTTTGGTGATGTTATGTATGCAGGTAAAGCTCTGAAAGAAGCAGGTACAGCACATTGGCTTCAGCCTAATTCCGCAACAAATTCGACCGGGTTTACTGCCCTTCCCGGGGGAGCACTATTTCCTTCTGGTTTTGACGGCCTCACAACGTCCGGCTACTGGTGGAGTAAAACTGCTAATGACTCTGCTTCCGCATACCTGTGGATGATGTTTTACCAGTATGATTGGTGTACTTATACTAATCTCAATATGGGAATCGGAGCCTCTGTGCGCTGTATAAAGGATCCATAGTACTTGCAGGTTAAATAGTAAACTTTGTGTTAAATAATTTTCATTTAATTATCATACCTCGACGTTTTCAATATTCCTTTTATGCCCTGAATTTTCCTTATAACACTTTGAAGAATATCGCTGTTAGGTACCATTATATTAAGTATTCCTTCAAATAATCCATCATTCATGTTGTAATTAAAACTTCTTACAACAGCCTTCTGATCAGCTATCACGTCGGCAATTTTGTTAACCATTCCTATATTCTCAATTCCTGTAATCTTTATACTTGCAACAAACGATGGACTGTTCTTGGACTTGGACCAGCGAGCAGCTATAACCCTGTATGGATACCTGGCCATCATATTGTGAGCATTAGGACAGCTTGTTCTGTGGATTTTAATTCCTTCCGAAATCGTTACAAAACCAAAAACACTATCGCCGAATACCGGATTACAGCATTTTGAAAGCTTATAATCAAGACCCTCTATTCTGTCTTCAATTATCAGGTAATCAGAAATCTGTGAATCAGCCTGTTCTTTAGTTTCTCTCTCCTGCAAGGATGTTATAGGAGGATTTTCGACAATTGATTCATCCTTTAATAATACTTCTTTAATCTGTAGCAGTTCTATTTTTTCTGTTGCAATGAGAAAATAAAGATCCTGAGCAGTTTTAAGACTATATGAATTGAGCAGTTTTTGTATCAGGGTATCACCATAAACAATCTTCCAGTTCTTCATCCGGCGCATCAGAATCTCCTTTCCTTCAGCGGCTGCTTTGGTTTTTTCTTCATTCAGTACCTGCTTAATCTTCGTTTTTGCCTTTGTAGTCACCACGAAAGACAACCAATCCTGCTTAGGCTTCTGGTTTTTTGATCTTATTATTGAAACATGATCTCCATTTTGTAAAACATACCTTATTGTCACATTTTTACCATTGACTTTTCCTCCGACGCATGAAGCTCCTACAGCAGTATGAATATCGAAGGCAAAATCCAGTACTGTTGCCCCTGCAGGCAACTGGCGAAGATCTCCCTTTGGAGTAAATACAAAAACTTCATCCGTATATAATCCTGACCGTACCTGATCAAGAAATGAAGTGTCTTCTTTTTCAGCTGATTCAAGTATCTCACGCATTTTTGACAACCACGAGTCAAGCCCTCCTTCTCCTTTAATTCCTTTATATTTGAAATGAGCTGCCAATCCCTTTTCTGCAATCTCATCCATTCTTGCAGATCGTATCTGCACTTCAACCCATTTTCCTCGCGGTCCCACCACCGTGGTATGGAGTGATTCGTACCCGTTCGATTTTGGTATTGAGATCCAGTCACGTAACCTGCTTGGATTAGGTTGATATAAATCAGTCACGACAGAATAAGCTCTCCAGCAATCAGATTTTTCATTTTCCCCAATACTGTCAATAATAATCCGGACAGCAAAAAGATCATATACCTCCTCAAATTCCACACCTTGCTTTTTCATCTTCAGCATTATGGAATGAATTGATTTTGTGCGGCTTTTAATAGTGAATCTAAAGCCCTGCTTCTCAAGCTTTTCTTTGAGCGGAACTGAAAAGTCCCGAATTAGTTTATTCCTTGAAGCTGTTGTTTGCTTCAGACGGCAATCGACATAAGAGTATTGTTCAGGCTCAAGATATTTTACCGCAAGGTCTTCCATTTCCGATTTGATATTATAAAAACCAAGCCGGTGTGCCAGAGGTGCATAAAGAAAATAAGTCTCCGAAGCCAAAGGCATTCTCTGATTCTCGGGCGCATTATCCAGATTTCGCATATATTCAAGCCGTTCAATAAGCTTAATAAGTATTACTCTTACGTCATCAGCCAGACTTAAAAGAAGTTTACGAAAATTCTCTGCCTGGTATGAAGATTGCATAGAATCTATGCTGGAAATACGCGAGAAGCCATTCAGTATCTCCACAACTTTTGTCCCAAATTCTTTTTCAATCTCTTTTTGAGAGATACTCAGATTATTATAGGAATCATGCAGTAAAGCAGTGATAATTGATGTAATTCCAAGCCCCATCTCCCCGGCAATAATTCTTGCAACTGACAGCACATGAATAATCTCAGGCTCACCAGTTAAAATTATTCTGTCACCACAAGCCTGTATTGCAAGGTCCAACGCTCTTCTTATTACATGATTATCTTCAGGTGGCACAGTATTCTTGGCAGCCAGAAGCAATGCCCGATAGCCTCTGTTTATTTTCTGTGTGTCTGAATTCATCAACCTCTTTGTCATAATATTTACCCTATTAACTATGAAAACATCAAAAAAGTTCTAAGATTGAAAAAAAATCCCCGGAATTCTATAGGACCCGGGGATTTCAGAGGTAACAAATTATTTTTTTATCTGAACGAGATTCCCAAACCCATAGTGAGAACATTATATTGGGCCCTGGTATAATCTGCATGGATTGTAACGACTGCAAGTTTAATCCTGAAACCGACATTGGCTCTGAGACCTGAGAAGTTTTCAATATTCATTGAAGGGAATTTGTTACCTGCTATTACTCCGTTATCGGCATATTCGGCATGAGGATTAGTCGGTACAACTGTATTTAATGTGGGTGTCGGGAAATTACCCTCAAATTTCATAAATGTTTTTGTTTTACTATAACCAAGTCCGCCATAGAAAGTTATCACCGGAAGATTAAGTGATGCGATGGCGCTGATATTTAGGGCTCCTACCGCTACATTTAAATTCTGATCTTTAAATGATGTTGCTAAACTGAAAGTGGTATAGTTGGTTGGAGTGCCTGGCTGCAGACTTAACGGAACATTTGCAGTCAGTCTGGTATATCCTCCGAAAACTGAAACATCGAAAGGTAATATTTTCTCACCCGGCAGATATTGCATAATGCTATGAACAAGACCTACGCCCCAGAGAGAAATATTTCCATCTTTAATATTTATTTTGGGAACGAACCTCACTTTAAGTTCTGTACCAAATGGCAGACCGACTCCAACCTGGGCAGAAGGCACAGGTATGTACCTCCAGTCGACGCCCTGCGGTGCATTAAAAGAGGCAAGGATCACCCCGCTAGCCTTATCCGTATAGCTCATTAGCGGTCCATCGACCTTGGGACCAGCTACAGTAGATGCCATTCCGGCACCTGAAATAGCAGATGAAAGTCCGATTTTCGATATATCGAAAGTTTGAGCAGATGTAGGAACAATTCCTACACTTGCATTTATGGTTATGTCAAATCCACCTAATTTATGGGGTTTTGCAGTATTATACCAGCCACCATTCAGACCGGCTCCGAAAGCATTTGCCCATGGAGAAACATAAGCCTGGAGGTATTTTACACCATCGGATGGAATGCTTCTCAGGAAATCAGTATTATCAAATTGTGAAAAGGCTAAAGATGAAAACAGAAAAAGACTGATCATCAGAACCCCTGATCGTTTTGTGAATTGATTGGTCATAGGTGTTAAAATTGATTCATATTTCAAATTTGTACAAATATAAAAAAAAGGCATATGCAAATTCTCTGGTTTTTGCATGTCTAACCAAGCATTTAACGAAGTTCCATGAAAAAAGGTTACTTTGAATAAAAAAAAATATATATTTTATTCTTCAGGGCTCTTCTTTTTAATCTTATCCAGGCTCTTAAGTTCTTGCATATCAAGGCTTTTTGACAAATCTGAAATATTTTTAAGATTGAGCTCCCCTTTTATTGAAATCAGAGAATTACCTCCCGGACCTCCTTTAATAACTAATAATTCGGAAATAGTGTTTCCGCTTTGCTTTATCAGAAATTTTGTAATATCCGGTCCCTCTTTGACTACCATAAGCTCTTCATAAACTGATAGATCAAGTTTTTTGCTGAGTTCAGAATAAAAATTCAGGTTCTTATTAAGCAATGAGTCTTCAACAGTGAGAATCTTTATTGATTTGAGTCTGCTTATTATATCGTCTGCATCTTTATTTTCCGCATCCTTATTCGCAAACATGCTGAACATTTTGCTTGAAATGGATACAACAGTGAATCCCTGTTTTTCAGAGTACTTATTAAACATCTCATCAACAGGATTACTTTGAGCCTGTATTAACAGTGTCAGGCATAGTGCGGTGATGGAAAGAAAAATCTTTTTCATATCATCGATTTTTATTTGTTTGTATTCTTATCAACGGCAACATGAGATATTTCAATTGCTCTTTGAAGATAATCGAGGTTCTTCTTAACAATTTGTGTGGATTTATTCAGAGATTCAAAGCTTTTTCTGGTCATCTCATTCATTTTGCCAACAGGTTCAAGAACCTGAGCACCATGATTCAGTTGAGATGAGACATCCCTTAGAATTTTTATTGTTTCTGCATATGCAATTTCAGGATCTGTGAATGAATCCCTGGTTTCTGCGCTTTTAAAAAAGAAAAAGTAAGATCCCGTAAGTATCAGTATGCCGGCAGCTGCACTCAATATCGGAAGAAGATATTTTTTCATTTTTCCCGATCCTCTTTTTATTTCAGAAGCGTCAATCCCTGCTAAAATCCTTGCTTCAAAATCAATTGATGGCTCAGGAACCTCTGCTGATTCATTATAATAACTGAAAATAAGCTTTTCGGCTTCATAACCTTCAGGTATATTGTTCTGCCTGAAATAATCCTTTAAGGTTCTCTCCTCTTCTTCAGTACTTTCTCCGTTATAGTACTTTTCGATCAACCTCTTTAATTCCTCTTCGTTCATAATGATATTTGTTAAATTCTTCTCTGATCGTCTTCCTGGCTCTTGACAAGGTCACTCTTAGCGTATTGATATTCTGTTCAGTCTTATCAGCAATCTCTTTGTACGATAGCCCATCTATCTCCCTGAGTCTTATGACATCCTTATAAATGTCTGGCAAATGATTAATTATATGATGCAGAATAGCTTCTGATTCCCTGCTTTCCATGATTTCATAAGGCGAAGTGCTGTCAGTGTTTTGAAAATCCTGCCGCTCATTTTCATCCTTAGTAAAGTGTTTTCTCTTTCTGAGCTGATCAATACAAAAATTTTTAGCCATCGTAGTTGCCAAAGCCGCGATACTTTCATATGCATCAAGTTTATTTCCAAGGTTCCAGAGTTTAATGAAAACCTCCTGAACAGCATCTTCCGCCTCCACATGGTTACGGAGGATGCGGAAGGCATAACCATACAGATTACGGTTAAGCTGCCGGACAAGATCATTAAAATCAGCCCTGGTCATTCCTGCAACAAGCAATTAATACTTTGCTTATAAAGATACCTACATTATTAATTACTTATGATTGTCTGTGAAGTTCAAACCATGATTTTTCTCTGCATCTTTTGAAAACTTTTTTGCATCTTCGTAAGTCATGTTTCCTTTTATCTGTATGAGGGCATTATCAGCCCCTCCGGCTATAAGCAAAAATTCCTTGAACTTATTACCTTCCGAACGGACCAGCATTCTCAGATCCTGATCTGATTTCTTTACTCTCATGAATTCATCATAGTTTTTCAGGTCGATATCATTAATGACCATATCATAAAAGTTATCGACCTTCATGCTCTTATCCTCCTGCGCAAGAATTCTTATCTCTGTAATATCCACAGGAAATGAATTATCATCCTCATTGTCGCCAAAGCAGTGAGCCAGTTTAAGCAGATTCCCATTAATTGTCACAGTGGTAAATCCATCTTTTCCGGCATATCTTTCAAACAGATTGTCTATAGATTTCTGGCCATAAATCAGTGTCGCTGTAATCGTTAAAACGATAAATACTAATAGTCTTTTCATTGCATATGTATTTAAATTATTAATTGGTTTTTAATACATGACGCAAATGATCTGTTTTCATTACAGGCACAGGTAAATAAAATAAAAGTGCGGAGTTAACATAAGAGTAGAGACGCGCAATTTGCGCGTCTCTACAGAATCATGATAAAATACTATTTTATTGGTGATTTTGGTTCTTTTGACATCTCAAGATAATAGGCCCAGTCTACAACAGTCGGTATAATTCTCTGGAAAAGAGCAGTGAATCTTCCATCCCAGGTCAGAAGTTTATTTCTTTTTTTCTTTCGGATTCCTTTAAGCACCCATTTCGCAACATAACCGGGTGACATCAACCTTTTTTCATCCCTTGGTGATTCACCCTGTTCCCGACCATTTGCAGTAAGAGCATGTTTTCTGATTTCAGTTGATGTAAACCCGGGTGCAATTATCATTACATGCAAACCTTTTCTGAGGTTTTCGATCCTGATGGTTTCAAGAAAACCATGAATTGCAAACTTTGAAGCTGAGTATCCCGTTCGTCCTGGTAGCCCATGGAATCCAGCAACTGACGAAACTCCGATTAATGATCCTTTGCTTTCAATGAGATAAGGTAAGGCGAATTTGGTACAATAAACTGTACCCCAGAAATTTACGTTCATAAGTTGATGAAGTACCTTTACATCAACATCAAGAAAAGAAGCCCTCATTGATAATCCGGCATTATTTACCAGGATATCGATTCTCCCATATTTCTCTATCGTTTTTCCAATTAGCGTTTTGCAATCGGCTTCAACACTTACATCGGTTCTGACAAAAAAAGCATCTCCGCCCGTACTGGTTATCTCATTAGTGATCTCCTGAAGTTTCGATTCTGTACGTGCAGCAAGAACGACCTTACTCCCATTCAGAGCAAACTCCCTGGCTATTGCCTCTCCTATCCCCGAAGAAGCTCCTGTAACGATTACGACTTTGTCCTTAAAAAGTTTTTTCATGATTTTACTTTTGTTTAAGACAATAACAGTATAACAATAATGAATTGAAATGACATTAAATCAAACAATTACAAATTATAAATGGGAAAACCGTTCTATTTTTTTTGCATTAAATTAAATTTATCATACATTTGCACTCGCAAAAACAAAAAAGGATTCAGTAGCTCAGCTGGTAGAGCACATCCCTTTTAAGGATGGGGTCCTGGGTTCGAGCCCCAGCTGGATCACAAAAAAAGGAAAGCAGATACTTTCCTTTTCCTGTTTTGTACAGCCATCTAATTGATATTCACTTATTTTATTCAATCTCCACACAGAAATAAAATCGATTGAAACTATGGTTTCTTGAATGGAATCAGATACTTACCGTGACAGTACAGGTATCTGCCTGTTTATTGATTCTTCCAGGGATATCAAAGTTTCGGTCCTCACTATACCATCTATATTCTGAATAGTATCAGTCAAAATCATACGAAGGTGTTCATTATCACGTGTATAAACCTTAATAAAAAGTGAATAATTACCTGTGGTATAATGACATTCTATAATTTCGGGGATTTCCCTGAATTTTGTAATTACATCTCTGAAATGACCAGGATGGTCCAGAAAAATTCCAATATAGGCGCAGGTTTTAAAACCTACCATAACCGGATCAACCTTAAATTCTGATCCTCTGATTACGCCAATTCTTATCAGACGTTGTACACGTTGATGTATAGCTGCGCCTGATACACCACATTCCCTTGCTACTTCAAGGTACGGAATCCTTGCATTTTTTGTGATAATGTCGAGAATCTTCTTATCAAGATTATCAATTTGTAAGTTTTCAGACATTTCTCTAGTAGTTAATTAATAGATTGAAACAATATGTTTTTATTTTCTTACAAATTTAAAGGAAAAATGACAAAATGTAATATTCAAAAATAAAATGTTTGAACAATTATTATTCTGATCCGGTAAAAGTCAGTTATTACGATTTATATAACCTACAATTTCTTTAATATCGGAAAAACCATTTTTCACAAGAAAATTTTCAATTCCATCAAGAATTTTAACTGAAGCCTGAGGATCAATAAATGAAGCCGTTCCTATCTGAACTGCACACGCCCCTGCAAGCAGAAATTCCAGGGCATCGGAGGCAGACATAATACCTCCAATTCCGATAACCGGGATCTTTACTGCGTTAGCCACCTGCCAAACCATCCTTAGCGCTACAGGTTTAATAGCCGGACCAGAAAGCCCACCCGTTACAGTTGACAGAGAAGGTTTCATATTTCCTACATCTATTGCCATCCCGAGCAATGTGTTAATTAGCGATACGCAATCGGCACCTTCATCTTCAACCACCCTGGCAAAATCGACAATATTTGTCACATTGGGAGATAATTTAACAATTAGCTTTCCCGAATAAACAGATCTTACCTCCCTGGTAACTTCCATCGCCGACTGGAGATTTGTGCCAAAAGCCATTCCTCCCATTTTTACATTTGGACACGAAATATTCAACTCAATGGCCTGTATCTTTTCAAGTTTGTTAATTCTTTCAGCAAGTGCAATATAATCTTCAATATAACTCCCGTTAATGTTCATGATAACGTTGGTCTCATAGTTAATAATTCGTGGATAAATAGATTTTTCAAAGTAATCAATACCTTTATTCTGTAAACCTACTGAGTTGAGCATTCCGGAAGGGGTTTCAGCCATTCTGGGATAGTGATTGCCTTCTCTTGGCTCAAGCGTAGTCCCCTTAAGGACAATTCCTCCCAGCCTTGAAACATCAAGAAAATCATCAAACTCAGATCCGTTGCCGAATGTACCTGAGGCTGTCAGCACGGGATTCTTGAAATGCAGATCACCTATAGAAAAACCAAGATTCACCATCTTAAATCATTTACATTGAAAACCGGTCCGTCAATACATGTGCATATGTTGCCATTAACTGTTTCTATAGCACAACACAGACAAGCACCTATTCCACATGCCATCAGGTTTTCGAGAGATACTTCACATACTATTTTCCTGTTTTTGCAGTAAGCAGCCAGAGACTTCATCATTGATTCCGGTCCGCAACAACAGATCCTGTTATACCGGTGTGCTGAAAAAACAGAATGGCTGGTCACATATCCCTTTTCTCCCATGGAGCCATCTTCAGTTGTAACGAATACGTTTCCAACTTTAAGATATTCTTCAAATTCAATAATCCGTTCTTTATTTCTGAATCCAAGGAGGATATCCGGAACAATGCCATTCGAATTCAGGTACCTTCCAAGGAATAACAATGGCGCTATCCCGCAGCCGCCTCCGACAATAAGCACTTTCTCTTTTTCGTAAGGTAATGAGAATGAATTGCCTAAAGGGTATATAAGGTTCAGAATATCACCAATTCCAAGTTCTGAGAGCTTTTTGGTACCTTTTCCAGCAATCTGAATCAGAAGCTTAAATGTATTTCTCTCATAATCAATATCATGTATTGAAATGGGTCTTCGCAGAAATGTTTCCGGGCTACCATCCACCCTTACCTGTGCAAACTGACCGGGTCTAAAGTCAGGAATTTTATTATTCCCTGATAGTTCGAGAATAAAAAAATCATTATTAAGATGCTTATTTTCAATTACTTTGAGATCTTCAATACGCTTTGACATCAAAAATGCGTTTAAGACAAAGATAATTGTAATGAATGGTTTCAAAAAATTTAAACAAAGGATAATTTTTAAACCTCAAAATCATATCTAAAACATCATCGTCGGGGAATAAACTCCTCAAAACTGTTATTTTCATAGAACCAGACAATTTTAACAACTCCTAAGACGGTTTTTTCAGTATGAGCTATAGAATCATCAAATGCTTTATTTTTAATAACATTCTGAAAATCAATTTCCGGTCGTATTTGTTCACTTTTGGTCAGGATTTCATTGGTCTCCCGGCTATTTCCCGGATCATAGCCAAACAGATTTTGCATTTTGTTCTCCTTATACATCGATCCTTTTCCAAACAACAGCCAGTCTGTTGACAGGAACTGATATTTTTCAAGCATTTTCAACACAAAATCAAGACTTGGATTGTTCCTTCCCGAGAGTATATGGGAGATACCTGAAGCCTGAACACCAATTTCCTCAGCTAACTGGGCAGAAGATTTATTTTCATTCCTTAGAAATTCAAGCAAGCGTTCTTTCATTGTGATATAATTAGTATTACAAATGTAAATAATATATAATTTCCATTTGTAATTTTAATTAATTACATCTGTCATTTTAAGAAAATGTATTATTTAAAATCAGGCTCATTACATTTGTATATGTCTGATTATATGGTATTTAAAAAGATAACTTATATGAAGTCAGACAATAGTTTAGTTATATAATATCATAGTATACAGTGTTTTAAGATTCATATCTAAATATATTTGTCATTTCAGTTATAATAATCAATTGAAACAACTATTAATTACTTCAATTAACTATATTTATAATATTGATTTATTGTTTATTATGTTTTATCAGAATATTTTTATTGAATTATTTAACTTTGTAATTTGAATTAATTAAAGAAATAGTTACACATGTAAATAAACAAGATAAAGCATATAAATTACAGATGTAATGTCAACGATTCTTGCATATAAACTGCAATTTTTGGAAAGTAAGAAGTGATTGAGAAATTTCAGACAAGGAGGGTTTACTTTAAAAATTGAATATTTCTGACTCTCCTGTTACATCCTGCTAAATATTCGATTCTGGACAGGTTTAGATGTTATCAAAATTTGAGATGGTTGAATATGTTAAATCTTTTGTGGCTCTTATAAAAAGTCCTTCGTGTACCAGATAACCTTTGCGTCCCTTTCTGTTAAAAGCTAAAACCATTGAATCCTGCCTACCGGCTGGCATGCACAAAGGATCACAAAGCAATTCTCAAATTACCACAACGAAAAAAAGGATAAAAGAAAGAGTTTTCGAGTCTATTCAGGTTTAAAGTTTCTGGCTGCAACGTCATCAAACTCATTCTCAGAACGTGCTATTACAGCTGTAGCAAGGCAATTCCCAATTACGTTAACCGATGTACGTGCCATATCCATCAGAACATCTATTCCCAATATAATAAAAACAGGTTCCACCGGCAGACCAAAACTAACAACAGTTCCAAGTAAAATAACAAGTGCAGCTCTTGACACTCCTGCAACGCCTTTGCTTGTCAGCATCAGGGTAAAGCATATAACAATCTGTTTTTCAATTGGAAGGTCAATTCCAGCTGCCTGGGCAACAAAAATTGAGGCAAGTGACAGATATAATGTTGTACCATCCAGATTAAAACTGTAACCGGTTGGTATAACGAATGCAACAATTTTCCTGGGAATTCCGAACTTCTCCATTGATTTCATCGCAGATGGCAATGCAGATTCGGAATTTGAGGTAGCAAATGCGATTGACGCAGGTTCAGAGACTGCCTTAATAAATGGTCTGACGGGGATTCTGAAAATCAATGCAACCGGAAGCAAGACAAAACCAAGGAATACAACCAGGGCGACATATAAAGTAGCCAATAGTTTAAAGAGATTATAAAGAATATCAAGTCCCATATGTCCAACCGTATAGGCAATAGCTGCGAATACTGCGACAGGTGCATAATACATTACTATATTGGTGAACTTAAACATTACTTCTGCAAGGCTTTCACTAAAACGGATCATTGGGGTCCGGTACTTCTCTTTAACTAACGCTACAGCAATCCCGAAAATAATACTGAAGATTACAATCTGGAGTATCTGACCTTCGAAAATGGATTTTGCTATATTCTCCGGAAAGATGTGGAGTATAAAATCACTTGCACTTTGAGCCTTAACAGCAGCAATTGCAGGTGACTCAGGGTTTGGCGGCAACACAACTCCCACACCTGCTTTACCAACATTTATTGCCAGAAGTCCGATAAATAATGCAAGTGTGGACACAATTTCAAAATAGAGGAGTGATTTCCATCCCATTCTTCCTATCTGTTTGATATTTGCATGCCCTGCAATGCCCACGACAAGAGTTGAAAACAGAAGCGGGGCGATAATGGTTTTTATCATCCTCAGAAAAATATCGCTGAGAACCTGAAGTTTTTTTGCTGCTTCGGGAATGTCATATCCGAATTCAGCTCCTGCAATCATGCTGACAAGAATCCATGTTGTAAGAGATCTCTTACGGTAAGCATGAATAAACAGGAGGACAACTGTTAATACTCTAAATATAAGCAGTATAGCTGAAGAAATCTCAAGTATATTATTGGCTTTTAAAACTATAAGAACAAGTGCAATGCTAATAGCACTCAGTAGCAAATAAGGGAAAAGTTTCCAGACTTTTTGCATTAAATATCTAAATTATGCCAGCTGAAATAACTGTTTACTCAGATCAGCTGCAACTACCTGAGCAAATTGAATGTTCTTTGCTGCTACACACGGAGCATGGATTCATTGTCGCGGCTAATTCATTTTCAGTAGCGTCGCGGATGTCAACAATTTTACCCGAAAAAAACAGATCTATGCCTGCCATAGGATGATTAAAGTCCAGCCT
Organism: Bacteroidales bacterium; assembly: GCA_003141525.1. GTDB lineage: Bacteria > Bacteroidota > Bacteroidia > Bacteroidales > VadinHA17 > LD21. The sequence goes on along the minus strand of PLML01000179.1, from coordinate 61,244 downwards.
GACGTAGGTGTCCGCAATTTCATTAATGATTCCTGTCAAAGGGTTACCTTCAGAATCTGTCATCGGGACCTCATTACCTACCCTGCAGATGTCTTCATTGATTTTTCCATCAGTTTTAAAAACGGAAACAGGAACGTTGATTATCATTTCTTCCCTTTTATCGCCATAAGCCATTTCAGAATTGAGTATAAACCTGAAAATATCTCCTTTTTCCAATAAACTGATATTGGATTCAAAAACGGGCAATAGCCTGCCAGTTCCATAAATAAATGTCAATGGTCTTGAATCATCCAGAGTCTCAATAATTCTGCCGTTAGAATCATTTTCCCTAAGTTCATAAACCAGAGAGACCATTTTATTATTTTCGATTTTCATCTAAGCTTAATTTTCGACGATTCAAATATAATTTAATTTGCCGTTTGAGAAATCAGGCAATAAGTATTTTCAGGATAAATATTAAAAAATCCTGCTGAGTTGGGAAATTGTCCGGAAATGATTAGTAAATAAAACTGATTCTTATTTCAGGGTTGCTGTAGATATTATATGGGTTATCCAATGGCCATAAAACTATGAAATTCAGTGTAGATCTCCGTCCTAAATGTTGACTTATGCCTACTCCGGCAAGAACGGTGTTCAAGTAAAACCTTTCAGAAGTAAATGGATTAGGCCACTTCCAATAGTATGAATTAAGACTAAGCACTTCATCTTCAAGATGAAGAAAGATTCCTGTATGTCCGCCTAGTGGAATTACCGAACTAAGATCCTGTATAACAGCAAATTGAATATATCCTTTTGCTCCATAAATAGCTGTCTCATTATTCTGGAATTTATAATACCTGTAGGTAGGGCCTAAAGCAACTGCTATCCTAGGCAGAACCCAGTATCCTATTACCGGGGAGACCTGAATATCAGTAACTGACCCAAACTGTAATCCAAGATTCCCTCCATAGAATAGTCTCTCTTTAAAAGATGGTGTTCCATTATTATCCTTCTGATCAAAGGGGAATTGTTCTTCCTTGGCATTCTGCCCTGATATTATTGAAAATGATGTGAATACGAGCAAGTTAATCAACAGAACAGTTCGCGAGTGACGGATTATTGAAGTTATTTGATTATTAAGTACCATTTCAAAATTTGTTACTTTAATTGTGAACTATACAAATAAACGAAAAAATGCATTTATTAATATATTATGCATTCAATCTTTTTAAAATAATGAGAAAGAGAGAAAACAGGATGGCAGAAGAGATTCCTCATTTTGCTGTGCTTCATTCGGTTAGGATCTTTGATTAGCTCCGGCCAGCACAACTCTTCGACTTCTGACTTTGGTTTAAACGTTATTTTTCTATTTTTTCAAATGAAGCTACCAGTCCTTTTATCAGGGATGAGCTGAAACCATTATGCTCCATTTCATTTAATCCTACTATGGTACATCCTTTTGGAGTGGTCACTTTATCGATCTCAAATTCAGGATGTTGATGTCTTTCTATTAACAGTTCTGCAGCTCCCTTTACTGTTTGATTTACTATAGCGCTTGCTGTTGCGGCATCAAAACCTATCTGAATGCCTCCCTGAATCATCGCTCTTATGAACCTGAGAACATAAGCTATACCGCACGATCCTAATATTGTCGCTGATTCCATCAGATCTTCATCAATTGTCATAGTTGAACCAATTATATCAAACAGAAATTTCACTGATTCAAGCTCCCCGGGCTTAACTTCGTTATGACATATACAGGTAACCGATTTGCCTACACTCGCAGAAATATTTGGCATTGCCCTGAAAACCGGTACCCTGCTATTAATTACAGCATTAATCTTACTGATTGGCACCCCGGCAGTTACAGATATAAGAAGTTGTTTCCCGGGATTAAGATGATCCTTTAATTCTTCCAGAACGCTTATAATATTATAGGGTTTTACCGCAATAATTATCAGATGGGATTCCTTAATAGCCTCTATATTATCAGACATTAACCTTACTCCATATTCTTTAAGGTGGGCAAGCTCTTCGATATTTCTCCTGGTGGCAGTAATATTTTTAGCAGGAATTATCTGCTGTTTCAGTAACCCTAGCACTATAGATATACCAATATTTCCACATCCTATAATTGATACTCTGTTGTTTTTCATTTCTCACTGGTTTAATTCTTCTGGTAAATTCAAAATAGGTTTATATCTGATCCTGGCTTTTTCACATTAACATATTTTTGCTTAATTGTAATATAAACGATCGCAAATATAAGATTATTAGTTTAAATATGATATAAAAAACGACCATTTCAATTAATATTTTATATTTTATGTTATGTATCAACGATCTATTATATGAAGTGAATTATCCTGTTTTTAGTTCCTTTAAGAGGCATTTTTTCAATATTTTTAAGTTAATTGATTTTGATGTATGACTTTAAGTTTACCAGGATAATTGAATAAGAGATGTTTATTTTTTCCCTTTGTGTTACTTAAATTTTAACTTTGTGATCCCCTGCCTACCGGCAGGCAGGTTTGTGGTTCAATAAATTATTTTTACCACAAAGGTACACGAAGGTCTGCGCTAAGGTTCACTAAGGAATTATTGACTTTATATGTGATTATTTAAGATAAATAAGATGAACGGAAGGAATATAATTGTCAATGGAGGAACAAGGGGTATCGGCAAGGAGGTCGTGAACTATCTTGCACAAGATACTAACAATCAGATTCTTGTAACAGGAAGAAATGAAAAGGCTTTAAATAGTCTTTCAACGAGGTATAAAAATGTAAAATCATTTTCTTTAGACATGTCACTTTTTGAAAATCAGGACAGGAAGTTTAGAGAAATGGTTTCCGATCATTTTGGGAGAGTTGACATTCTCATCAATATAGCAGGTTTCCTTGTTGTGAAAGATTTTCTTGTTATGACAAATGATGAAGCCAGGCTGACGATGGAGACAAACTTTTTCGGTCCTGCTTCGCTAATCAGGATTTTAAAGCCATTGATGCCTGCAGGATCTCATATAGTTAATATCTCAAGCATGGGTGGTTTTCAGGGAAGTGCAAAGTATAAGGGGCTTTCATATTATAGTGCTTCTAAAGCTGCATTAGCCTGTCTTACAGAGTGTTTAGCAAATGAGTTTTTGGAATATGGGATCAGTGTTAACTGTCTGGCTCTGGGCGCAGTGCAGACGGAAATGTTTGATGAAGCATTTCCCGGATATAAAGCTCCTGTAGATGCAAAACAAATGGCTGAATTTATATCAGGTTTTGCCCTTATCGGTAATAAGTTTTTTAACGGGAAAATATTGCCGGTGGCTATTAGTAATCCGTGAAATCATCAACACCCTTAAGAGGTCACGCCGTGGCTTGGCCCTACATAAACATTTGTGTGATTGTAGGGTCATGCCATGGCATGACCTTAAAATATCTATTACAAAATCTCTTAATTGTAAGTCTTTACCTCAATTTTCCCATCCAGTGCAAGCAAACCATTATAAGCAAGAGCTTTCAGCTCATCCTCACCGGGATAGACTACAACTTCCGCTATAAAGCTGACCATAGAACTTATTTCACTGACATAAGTATCCTGATAAGCCATACCACCAGTAAGAATGATTGCGTCAACTTTTCCGCTTAAAACAGCAGCCATTGCTCCTATTTCTTTTCCAACCTGGTATGAAGCGGCATTCATGACGAGACGGGCCTTCTTATCACCTTTTTCTGCCATTTTACATACCTCAATAAAACTATTGGTTCCGAGATAGGCTACCATTCCTCCTTTTCCGGTAAGCATCGTCTTAATCTCATCACATGAAAATCTTCCGCTGAAACAGAGATCGACCAACTGTCCTGAAGGCAATCCTCCTGAGCGTTCCGGTGAAAATGGACCATCGCCATTCAATGCATTATTCACATCAAGTACCCTTCCATTTTTATGTGCCCCTACGCTCACGCCACCACCCATATGGGCGATAATCAGGTTTAACTCTTCATATTTCCTCCCTTTTGAAGCCGCATAAATACGTGCAACTGCTTTCTGGTTCAGGGCATGAAATATAGATTTTCTTTCAATTTCGGGGTGGCCGGATAATCTGGCAATAGCCTGAAGTTCATCTACAACTACGGGATCAACAATATATGCCGAAGCACAACACAAAGAAGAGGCAATATCATCCGCAATAAGTCCGCCAAGATTACTCGCATGCTGGCCCGAGTACCCGTTTGTCAAATCATCCTTCATCTTTTGATTTACCCTATAAATACCTGATTCAATGGGTTTTACAAGGCCACCTCTACCAACAACAGCGGCAATTCTTGCAAGATCTATCTTTCGTTCAGATAATTCATTCATTATCAGATCTTTTCTGAAGCGAAACTGATCAGTAATTCTTTCAAAATCCTTTAATTCTTCAGAAGAATGCCTTAGTGTTTTTTCAAAAACTAATCTTTCTTCCTCAAAGAGAGAAAATTTGGTTGATGTTGAACCCGGATTGATTGCCAGAATTAGTCGGTCTGTCATAATTCAGATTGGTTTCGGATTATGGTTTCTGGCATCAGGCCATCAGGCAGGATAATGCAATGCAGAAAAACTTGGATGTTTCACTTTCACTTCTCGACATTACAATTACAGGTTTTTCTGTTCCCCTTATTAGTCCGGCCAGCTCACCTTTAGCAAAAAGCATAAGTCCTTTATAGAAAGGATTACTTGATTCCAGTGATGGAAAGAGGAGGATATCTGCATCGCCACTGACCGGAGTTTCAACTCCTTTAATTTTAATACTTTTTTTATCACATGCAAGAAATATATCCAGAGGACCATCCATAACACAATTTTTGATCTGATTTCGGTCTGCCATCTTGCACATTATTGAGTAATCAATAGAGCTCTCAAAATGGCGGCTCATTTTTTCTGATGCACCTATCAGAGCAATTTTTGGCTTTTTGATACCAAACTTCCGGGCCATTTCTATTGCATACCGGGCCATGGCAACTTTCTGATCAAGGTCAGGGAAAGGTATTACTGCCGGATCGGTGATAAACAGAAGTTTATGATATGCAGGAATTTCAAGGGCACAAACATAGCTTAGCACAGCATTTGGGAGCATCAATCCTTTTTCTTTATCCATTACGGCTTGCAGAAATTTATCTGTTCCGACCAGTCCTTTCATGACTATATCAGCCTCACCTGCTTTTGCTAACCTTACTGCTTCACAAGAAGCATTGATTTCATTGTCTGATTCAACCAGGGTAAAGATATTGTCATCAATCCCTTCAGGTTTACATGCTTTCCTGATTTCCGAAGGTTTTCCGATAAGGATGCCTTCAATAAATCCCTTTTTTACTGCTTTATATATCGCTCCAATTGTATTATTATCCTGTGCCCATGCAACAGCAATGCGATGCTTCTTTTTAAGCGCAAGCACCTTTTGCTCCATCTGTTCAAGGGTCCTGATCATAATCTTGCTATCTGCAGGCTGCTGCGGCTAAAAGTATGCTGTCGAATTTTGCCTGTTCCGAATCTGATCTTGAGGTCAGTACAATTGGCACCATGGCTCCGAGAATTATTGAGGCTACCTTAGCTTTAGCAAAGAAAACCAATGACTTGTATAATACATTACCTACCTCAATATCAGGCATCAGCAAAAGATCGGTATCGCCGGCTACCTCGCTCTTAATTCCTTTAAGTTGCGAACTTTCAAGACTTACAGCATTATCGAAAGCGAGAGGGCCATCAATAATACAATTTCTGATCTGGTCGCGTTGATTCATTTTTGAGAGAAGGGCTGCATCGAGAGTAGCCTGCATGTTTTCATTAACCATTTCAACAGCGCCAAGGACAGCGACTTTTGGCATTATATAACCAAGCCTGTTAAGGCATGCAACAGAATTATTGACAATAGCTATTTTGTCATGCAGAGTTGGTGCGATATTCATAGCAACATCAGTTACTGCGATTACTTTCGGATAGGTCTCAACTTCAAAGAGTGCAAAATGCGACAATAAATTACCGGTTCTCAATCCCCACTCCTTATTAAGAACGCACCTCAGCAAAGTTGAAGAACCGATCTTTCCCTTCATAAGTATGTCGGCCTGTTTGCTGCTAGCCATTTTTACGGAAGTTTCGACAGATTTCTCAGCATCGTGTTCATTAATTATTCTGAGGCCAGTAATGTCATAATTATTTGATGAACAAATAGTGTGTATTTCCTCTTCGTCCCCTACCAGGATTGGATCAATAATATTGTCTTTCCAGGCTCTGATAACTGCACCCAGTGAGTGTTGATCATTTGCTGCAGCCAGAACAAGCTTCTTCCTGGGTCCTCCGTAAACCAGACTTTTCAGGTCATTCATGTTTTTTAACACCATTGAATCAGGGTTTTATGTTATTATCTAAACTTTACGATGCTCGACAATCTCGCGGGTTTCTGATGCAATGACAAATTCTTCATTTGTCGGGACAACCATCACAGTTACCCTTGATTCTTTCTTGCTGATAATCAACTCTTTGCTGCGTGCACTAATATTTTTTTGCTTATCAAAAACCAGACCCATGAATTCGAGATCCCTGCAAATATTTTCCCTGGCTTCTGCAGCGTTCTCCCCGACCCCCCCGGTAAAAATGAGCAAATCGACTCCCCCCATAGCGGCGGCATATGCCCCGATGTACTTTTTGACACGGTATTCATACATTTTAAGAGCAAGTATGGCACGCTCGTCACCCTCATCAGCAGCTGATCCGACCTCTCTCATATCTGAGGAGATACCTGAAATACCCAAAACTCCACTATGTTTATTCAGGAGTGTATTCAGTGAAGAATAGTCTATTTCTTCCTTTTCCATTATTAAAGTGAGTGCTCCGGCATCAACATCCCCCGATCTGGTACCCATTATTAGTCCTTCAACAGGTGTAAGTCCCATTGAAGTATCAAGTGATTTACCGTCTTTTATTGCGGTGATTGAGGCACCATTGCCAAGATGACAAGTAATAATTTTCTGTGAGCTATAATCGAGGTTCAGTATTTCACATGCCCTTTTGGATACATAACTGTGACTTGTTCCATGGAAACCATAACGCCTTATCCCATATTTTTTATATAGGGAATAAGGCAGGGCATACATGAAGGAATACTCAGGCATTGTCTGATGAAATGAAGTATCAAATACTCCGACCTGGGGTATATTGGGAAGCAACGTTTTCATGGCATAAATTCCTTTCAGATTGGCAGGGTTATGAAGCGGTGCAAGGTCTGAGCAGTCTTCAACTCCTTTTATCGTAACATCATCGAGATAACAGCTTCTCTTGAAAGTTTCCCCTCCATGTACAAGACGGTGACCTATTGCATCTATTTCATTCAGATTTCTTATCACCCCCCTTCTTTTACTTATCATTAAACCAAGCAGAAATTCAATGCCTGTCTGATGATCCAATATCTCTCCCTCAAGCTTTACCTTATCACCATCGAACCTTTCATTTTTAAGGAACGATCCTTTTAATCCTATTTTCTCAACAATTCCCTTCGCCAGAACCACACCCGAGGTCATATCGAAAAGCTGATATTTAATTGATGAACTACCGCAGTTAAGAACTAATATTTTCATTATAGAAATGTTTTTTAATAAAAGTAATTGTAAAAGGGATGATTTACCTACTCTCCAATAAAAGCATTTTTAGTAATTTTCACGCCATCTTTATTGTATTCATAAAATCCCCTTCCTGTACGTCTTCCCCACTGGTTGGCCCTTACAAGCTTTTTAAGCAAAGGTGAAGATTTGTATTTCAAGTCACCAAATTCATCATACAGGTTTTCACACCATCTGAGTATTTTATCCAGACCAATCTTATCAGCCATTTCAAAAGGCCCCAGAGGAAGACCAAATCCTACTTTCATTGTCAGATCGATATCCTCCATAGTCCCTACACCTTCCATTAAGATCTCACAGGCTTCATTTATAAAAGGAACGATAAGTCGTGTGCTTATTATACCCGGAGATTCTTTTACAGGAACAACTTTTTTCCCGATCAGATTTGCAAATTTTATTGTATTGTCATATGCGACCTGTGAAGTATAAAGACCTTTTACAATTTCCACAATCCTTGCATCAGCCTCGGGAGTAAGAAAATGGAAACTCACGCAGCGGTCTTTATGGGTAAGATCGGCAGTAAGTTCAGTAATAACCTGTGTTGAGGAGTTCGTGGCGATAATTGTATCCCTGCTGACATACCTTTCAATTTTTTTTAATATATCCGCACGTACATTGTGACTATGCTCGCGGGTGGATGATTTGATTGCTTCAATTACTATATCGCAATCTTTAAAACTTTTATAATCTGTTGTACCCTTAATTCGCGACAATATCCCAAGCTTTTCGGAATTTGTCATACCCCACCTTTCAATCATTCGGTCAAGTTCTTTTGCAAGTTCAATAAATGCCTGGTCTAACTTCTCCTGACTAAGGTCAAGAAATATTACGTCCAATCCCCTGGAACTTACCATTCTGGCTATATTCTGTCCAACCGAACCTGCACCCACTATTCCTACCCGGGAAAATAAGGTTTTTGGCTTATTGTCCTGTGATAGTCCGTAATCCTCCAACCGTTCATTATTTTCTGACATACTTATATTATTATATGTTACTCTGAGATTATGATCTTACTTTTTAAGGCCTGCAGCCTGATTTGACGTTATTGCTATCATACTGACGATATCGCTAACCGAACAACCACGAGAGAGGTCATTTATCGGAGCGGCCATTCCTTGTAATACTGGTCCGATTGCCTCTGCATGAGCAAGTCGCTGGACAAGCTTATATGCTATATTCCCTGCATTCAGATCGGGAAATATCATTACATTCGCTTTACCAGCAATCGGGCTGCCCGGGGCTTTGCTTTTTCCAATAGATTCTATCAGTGCTGCATCAGCCTGAAGTTCACCATCAATCTGAAGGTCAGGAGCCATTTCTTTCGCTATTCTTGTTGCATTAACCACCTTATCTACCATCTCATGTTTAGCGCTCCCCTTGGTTGAAAAGCTAAGCATGGCAATTTTTGGTTCATATCCGCAAATTGCCCTTGCAGTGTGGGCTGATGCTATTGCAATTTCCGCAAGTTCTTTTTCATCTGGATTCGGATGAACTGCACCATCAGCAAAAATAATTACGCCATTTTCCCCGAAGTTTTTTTCGGGAAGGATCATTATAAATGCTCCGGAGACAACTGAAATTCCAGGAGCTGTTTTAACATAATGAAATGCAGGTCGCAAAACGTCACCCGTTGCATGATCTGCTCCGGAAACTTCGCCATCCGCGTCACCATTTTTAATCATCAGAACACCGAGATAGAGGGGGTCCTCAATCAGTTTTGAAGCTTCATCCCTTGTCATTCCTTTGCTTTTCCTGAGTTCCACCATCAAATTTATATAGTGATCTTTCTTTTCATGCGATTTTGGATTGACGATTGTCGCTTTTGAAATATTTTTCAACCCAAGCCTTGCAGCATGTGAATTTATCTCTGACGGATCCCCTATCAATATTATCCGGGCCAATTCTTCCTGTATTACAATATCGGCTGCTTTAATTGTTCTTTCTTCGTACCCTTCCGGAAGCACAATCCGCATATTGTGTTTTCTGGCATTTTGTTTGATGCGATCTAATAATTCCATTGTGTATCAATATATTAATAAGTTCAAAATTTTTTTATAAATGTACGAAAAAAAAGTTCTATTAAACAATTTTGAATTACATGATTAATATCATTATTAAACCTTTTCTAAAAATAAATCCGACTAAAACGTCATCATAAAAACTATGATTCAATCATTTTCCTAAATTAGCGGCTCAAAACTGAGTTATATAGATGGATACTTATTATTCGAAACTGGATATTCTTGGAAAGAGTCTGGAAGGCGATCTTAAATACGATAAGATCACAACTACTATTTATTCCACTGATGCATCGGTATATAAAGAAGAGCCTGTAGCTGTTGCCTGGCCAAAAAACGTATCAGATATCAGGAAGATATTGCAATTTGCTGTTAATGAGAAAACAGGAATAACTCTCAGGGCAGGAGGAACTTCGCTTGCAGGACAGGTAGTAGCTTCAGGAATTATTGCAGATATCTCAAGGTATATGAATAAAATTCTCGAGATAAACAAAGATGAAATGTGGGTGCGGGTAGAGCCGGGAGTTGTTCTTGATGAACTGAATCTTAAACTAAAAGAATACGGCCTGTTTTTTGGTCCCGAAACTTCAACATCAAACCGCTGTAACATTGGAGGCATGGTTGGCAATAATGCATGTGGCTCACATTCTGTTGTTTATGGGTCTACCAGAGATCATACGATAGAGATAAAGACACTTCTGAGTGATGGAAGTGAAGCAGTATTTGGACCATTGAATAATGATGATTTCCTTGCAAAATGTACACAAAATAACCTTGAAGGAGAGATTTACAGGAATATAAATACGATTCTTGGGGATAGGATAAACCAGAAAAATATCAGGGAAGGTTATCCCGATCCCAGGGTGCATAGAAGAAATACCGGATATGCTATAGATCAACTTCTGGATTCGGAGATTTTTGATGAAAAATCTAAAATGAAGTTCAATTTAAGCAAGTTGCTTGCAGGATCAGAAGGAACTCTGGCAGTCACAACAGAAATAAAACTTAAAATAATTCCATTACCACCTGCTAATAAAGCACTTGTATGTGTTCATCTAAAGAAAAGAAACGATGCATTCAAAGCAAACCTGATTGCCCTGAAATATAAGCCATCAGCTGTGGAAATGATGGATAACCGGATCCTTGAGCTGACAGAAGATAATGCAAGTCAGAGAAACAACCGGTTTTTTCTCGATGGAAAACCTGCTGCAATCCTGATTGTTGAATTTGTAAGGGAAAAGCCGGAAGAAATTGACGAAACCTCTGCACAGCTGATTCAGGGATTAAAATCGGCAGGTTTCGGATACTCCTATCCTGTTGTAAAAGGAAAAGATATTTCAAAGGTTTGGGAACTTAGAAAAGCAGGACTCGGAGTTCTTGCCAACATGAAAGGAGATCCTAAGCCTGTAACACTTATCGAGGATACGGCAATCAGTGTAGAGGTTCTGCCGGAGTACATGGATGAAATAGAAGCCTTGCTTGCCAAATATGGTAAGGATGCAGTATTCTATGCGCATATAGGTTCAGGTGAACTTCACATAAGACCTATCCTCAACCTGAAAGATCCTGAAGATGTGAAGCTCTTCAGAACAATCGGGATGGAAACAGCATACCTGGTAAAAAAATACAGGGGCTCTCTGAGCGGGGAACATGGCGATGGTAGATTAAGAGGTGAATTTATTCCCATAATCCTGGGGGAACACAACTATAATCTGCTGAAACAGGTAAAGAAATGCTGGGATCCAAATGGTATCCTGAACCCTGGCAAGATCACAGGTACTCCTCCAATGGATACTAACCTGAGATATGTCCCCGGAGTTCCAACCCGTGTTATAGAGACCATCTATGATTTTTCATCCAGCGACGGAATAATAAGAGCTGCAGAAAGATGCAACGGAACTGCCGACTGTCGCAAGTCGTCAATAATCGGAGGAACCATGTGTCCCAGTTTTATGGCAACCGGAGATGAATATAAAAGCACCCGTGCAAGAGCCAATGTTGTACGGGAATTTCTCAGCAGAGAGGGTGACCCATGGAACCACAGGGAGATCTATGAAATACTCGATCTCTGCCTCGGATGCAAGGGATGCAAAGCGGAATGCCCTTCAAGTGTTGATATTGCCAAGATTAAATCGGAATTCCTTCAGCACTGGTATGACAGGCATGGAATACCATTAAGGACAAGACTAATAGCTTATATATCGGTAATTAACGGAATCGGTTCCTTCGCTCCTGCTATATTTAACTTTTTTCTTAAGAACAGGCTTACCTCCGGAATTGTAAAAAAGGTTACAGGATTTGCTTCAAAAAGATCAATACCATTAATTTACAAGACGACTCTCAGAAGATGGACAAGGAAAAACCTCTCAAAAATCAATCCTGAGAGCCCAATTGGTACAATATGTCTTTTTATTGACGAATTCAGCGATTTTAACGATACAGAGACAGGGATAACCATTATCCGGTTACTTACATCATTAAACTATAAAGTGGTCACAGCAGCTCACAAAATAAGCGCCAGGACATTCCTGTCCAAAGGACTGGTAAGAACAGCAAAGAAGACAATAAGAAAAAATATTCAGGCTTTATCGGGTATTATCAACAATGAATTGCCCCTTATCGGAATTGAACCTTCCGCAATTCTTGGGTTCAGGGATGAATATCCCGAGTTAGCAGGTGCTGATCTGAAAGAAGCCGCAGAAAAAATAGCTTCCAACAGTTTTTTGATAGATGAGTTCATTGCAAGGGAGTTCAGATCAGGAAGAATAGACCGCAATTGTTTTGTTGATGACAGGGTAAGCATTCTTTTGCATGCCCATTGCCAGCAAAAGGCTATAGCATCATCAGCGGATACAATTGAAGCGCTTTCGATTCCGGTAAATTATTCTGTTAAAGAGATCCCGTCTGGATGTTGTGGCATGGCCGGATCGTTCGGCTACGAAAAGGAACATTTTGAATTATCCAACCAGGTCGGTGAACTGGTCTTATTCCCCGAGGTGAGAAATTCTGATAATAATACGATAATATCTGCTCCCGGAACAAGCTGCAGGCATCATATCAAGGATGGTACAGGACGGGTTGCATTGCATCCGGCGGTCGTGCTGTATAATGCACTTAAGAAATAAGTGCAGTTTGCAGGACAAAAACACAAGAGCGGATCTTTTCAATTAATCGTTGCCATAGTTCTCAACAAGGTAGCGGCCCAAGAATAAATATTATGCCTGACAATTACCAATCGCATTTGCATCATTCTCTGATTCTGTTCCTCTTTTGTCATTTCCAATGCTGATTTTATTGCATCTGCTGATTTTTCTATATCATAAGGATTTATAATAATCGCTCCCTGTAGTTCCTGTGACGCTCCTGCGAAACGGCTCAGAATGAGAGTGCCGTCATTTTGATTTCGTGAAGCAACAAATTCTTTTGCCACCAGATTCATACCATCATGTAATGAAGTAATCATACAAAAATCAGCCGAAGAATAAAACGGAGCTATTTCCTTATGACTATGATGCCGTTTTAAAAGTAGTATTGCCTTCCAGTTTTTGGATTTGAAACGCAGATTTATTCTGTTTGTTTCGTATTCGACAGCACTTACCGTGTCGGAATAGCTTTTCAGCAGAGTCCGGCTAGGCGCTCCAACCTGTATAAAGGTAAATTTACCTATGTATGATGGATTCTTCTCCAGGAATCGTTCAATAGCAAGAAATTTTTCGACAATACCTTTTGTATAATCAATCCTGTCAACACCAATACCTATAAATTGTGCAGTTACACCATATTCAATCAGAAGCTGGGAAGGGCTAATTTTCGGTAAATCAATATCATAATCTTTTAAGGTAAATGCAATGCTGATAGGAAACGGTTTGACATAGGTTGTCCGTCCGCCCATTTTTACCGAAAAGTTCTCCCATAAAACTCTGGATTCAAGTGCATTATTTACTGTTTCGAGAAAATGATTGCAATGATATTGTGTATGAAACCCAATTAAATCAGCACCAAGCATACCATTAAGTATTTCTCTCTGCCATGGACAAATTCCAAAAGATTCAGGATTTGGCCACGGGATATGCCAGAAAATGGCAACTTTAGCTTTGGGCTTTTCTCTTTTTATAAGTTCAGGTAAGAGTGCAAAATGAAAATCCTGGATTAATATGAAAGGTTCTTCTTCATTTTTAGTCTCTTCCAGGACTGCTCTGGCGAACTCTTCATTCACTTTTTTATAATATTTCCAGTCATCATTTCTGAAGGTTGGCCTTGTATGTGCAATATGGCAAAGCGGCCACAGTCCTTCATTCGAAAAACCATAATAAAAATGTTTTTCTTCTTCCTTTGTTAGCCACAATCTTCTTAAAGTATATTTTGGTTCCTCAGGTGGAACCTCCACTTTATCATGTTTATTGACTGTCTCCTTATCTGCATCTCCTGAACCGGATGCTATCCATAGTCCGCTGCATGCCTTCAGTATAGGTTCCATAGCGGTAATCAGTCCACTTGCAGGAACTATACATTTAATCTCTTTACCTTCGTGAATATGCATATATGGCTCACGATTGGAAACGACAATCATTTTCTTTCCCTGCAAAACATTTTCCATTTCCACTTTCAGCCGTTCGGCTGTCCAGATGGCTTCTGCGCTTGTTCTAAGCCGTGCTTCCTGATCGGCACTGGCTTTAGCCTCATTCATTGCTTTCGCGATGGACTCAATCTCTTTATGCAGCGGGTCAAGAAAGTCGAGATGAGGTTGAGGTTTGATTTGTCTTATATTTCCGGTGCGTATTGCTTTTATCCAATCAACAATTTTATTTACCTGTCTCAAAACCCCCCAACGGATAAGAAGTAATGTAACAACAGAGACTAAAAATGCCTGAAGAAACCATCCCATGAAATTCCGGGACCAGATGTTCCGGAGGACTTTATCAATGTACCCGGCATCAGTATAAAACACTACAGCATTATTGAATCTGCCATTTTTTTTTATCGGCGTGATATACTGATATATTTTCTCCTTTTCTGATTTAAAAAAATTTCCGAGAGAAGTATCTGCAGTTATTGATTGGATAATGTAGGCTTTTGAATACTTGATAAAACTTCGTGCAGAATTGCTGCTTAAAATGCTATCATAATTGTAATATATTGCAAAACCTAAAAGATTATATTGTCTGTTAATACTGTCTGAAAAATGGTTAATATTTTTCTGACCTATCTTTTCAAAAAACAATGAATCTCGTCTAAATATCTCATTTGCAACCCGTAACGTACGAGATTCGAGTTCATTATTTAATTTAGTTTTTTCAGTTGAACTCTGGTAAAAAGTAAATCCAAAGGCTACCAGGCCAACAGCAAAAAGGAGTGAAAATATAACTGAAATGTTTAATCTCATCCTGACAATTGTTTTAAGAGTGAGGCAACTTCACTGATACTGTTAAGTTTATATCTTGCCTGGGTGACTCCCTCTCCTACCTTAATAGTAATAGCATTGGACTGATGCAAAAAAAACTCAAACATCTCTTCATCTGTAGCATCATCTCCGATTGATAATATAAAATCATAGCTGTTTTGTTCAAATAACTTTTTTACAGCACTACCTTTACCGGTTTCAATAGTCAATACTTCCACTACTTTATTCCCATCCAGGATTTTTAAATTATATGAATTAATCATTCCTTTTAAAAGCTGGATCAATTCTCGCGAACACTCATATCCAAGCTCTGGTTCAGCATTCCTGTAGTGCCACGTCAAAGAAAAACTTTTCTCTTCAACAAATGATTTGGGACATGCATCAGTTATCCGATTAAATGTAGGGAAAAAATCCTTTTTCCATTGGTCATTATCACTAATCTGATTCTTCCAATGTCCGTTTTCCTTTATCATAGCTCCATGCTCTGCAATAATTTTAATGGGAATATGGCCCAAGAGTTTATCAATATCATTATGACTGCGTCCTGATATAATAAATACATTAGTTCCTGGTTTATCAATAATTTTTATTAGTATATCAACTAAATGTTCAGGCAATATAGCATCATCCGGAATAAGTTCATAGTTAACCAGTGTTCCGTCATAATCAAGTAAAACCAGTCTTTTACCTGCTTTCCCATACTTATCTATTAATTCTGCTTTTTCTTTTTTGTTCATAAGATTTACAAGTTCAAATAGTGTTTCTTTTTCATTTCTACTGCTCAAATTATTTGAACATTAGCAAAGATACCATATGTTTGCACACTTAAGAAATATTTATAACTTCAACTTATAAGTTAAAGCTGTATCATGAAAAAAAATGATTTCTATCTTTGCAAAGGTTCTTGTTAATATAGTTTATCCTTCGAAAAAGATGTTTTTCAACCTTTATGGTATTTTATTATGAATAATCTTAATTACGGTGTAATTGGCAATTGCCGGAGTGCAGCTCTGGTGTCGGAGAAAGGCAGTATCGATTGGTGCTGTCTTCCCGATTTCGATTCGCCTTCCGTTTTTGCCAGTCTTATTGACAACGCGAAAGGAGGCTTCTTTAGTATTGTGGTCGATGATACATACACTATTTCACAAAAATACATTATCTGGACAAACGTGCTATGCACTGAATTTAAATCAGATAAGGGCACTTTCGAAATAATTGATTTTATGCCACGTTACAAGCTCATTGAGAATGACTATTTTGCTCCTGCTGAAATTTATCGGTATATCAAGTATATTTCGGGTGCTCCGTCATTTAAAGTCAAATATTGCCCTGTTCTTAATTATGCCAGAGAAGAGGTTTCCAATGTAACAGAAGATAATTATATAAGGACCTATTCCAGGATAAAACCGACAGATTGTTTATATCTCTACTCCAGCCTGTGCTTCAATGATATTCTGGAATCAAAAGAAGTTGTTCTTACACAACATCAGTTTCTCTTACTATCATACAACCAGAAGCTGATTGATATAGATATTAAAAGGGTTTACCTCGAATTCCAGCGTACAAAAGTATACTGGCTTAACTGGACAAACCGTTCAAAGAAGTATGAGAAATATAACGAAGAAATAATCAGGAGTTTACTGGTGTTAAAAACTATGTCTTATCAACCTACCGGCGCTGTATTGGCAGCATTAACGACCAGCATCCCTGAAACTATTGGTGAGGTGCGTAACTGGGATTACCGTTTTTGCTGGTTGCGCGATGCATCCATGTCACTGGAAACATTGATCAAAATGGGCCATTACTATTCCGCTCAACGTTTCCTAGACTATTTAAAGAGAATTCTTAAATCAAAGAGTGATTCATTCCAGATAATGTACGGTATAAGAGGTGAACGGGAGCTTACAGAAACCGAGCTTTCCCACCTGGCAGGTTATGAAAACTCAAAGCCTGTGAGGATAGGTAATGCCGCATATTCCCAAAGGCAAAATGATGTTTTTGGTTATCTGCTGAATATTATTCACCAGTATTATGAGTTCTTCCCCGGTACATTAGACGAGGTCGAAGACATGTGGGAGATTGTCCGTAATATTTCACGTACGATATCCACACACTGGGAAAAACCAGATAAAGGTATCTGGGAAATTCGCTCTGACGAAAAACACTATGTTTTTTCAAAGGTAATGAGCTGGGTAGCTATGGACAGGGCAGCGAAAATTGCAAATGCCCTTCATAAATCATACTATGCCGAATCGTGGAGAGGTATTGCAAATGACATAAAAGAAGACGTTCTGAAAAATGGATGGAATGAGGATCAGCAAACATTTACGCAAACATATTGTAATTCAGAGCTCGATGCCTCTTTATTACTTATGGCTGAATATGGTTTTATTGCTGCCGAGGATACCAGGTACCAGAAAACTGTGATGGCTGTAAAAAATGCGCTTTTTTATAACGGACTGGTTTATCGCTATAAAACCCCGGATGATTTTGGCAAACCAATGACATCATTTACAATATGTACTTTTTGGCTGATTCAGGCTCTGTTCAGAATAGGCATGAAGGAAGATGCTAAAAACATCTTTGAAAACCTGTTAACCTATGGAAATCATTTGGGTCTTTTCAGTGAGGATATCCACTTCTCTTCAAAAAGGCTGTTAGGGAATTTTCCACAGGCGTATTCTCACCTGGCATTAATTAACACAGCCATTCTGTTTTCAAAGGAAAAGTTTCTGCCAAAATTTGTCTAGCCATAATAAAACTGCCATTTCAGAAATATCAAAGCAAAATCCATTTCAGGCATTTAATATCCGCCCCATCTGGTAAGATGTCGTTTATCGGTTCAGAGGTACTGTAAATTTAAAACTAATGTTCCTGCCCATATTATATATGCCACTTCTCCCTGTTGGATTATTTGGATACTCTTCAAAATATTTCAGCCTGCTTAAATTTGATTGGTAAGCAACATTTGTGATATTATTCCCTGTAATATTAATGCTTACCAGCACTTTTCCGTGACTATTTGTTATATCTGCTCCTACTCCCGCATTATAAAGAACGTAACCCGGAGTCAGGGTTTCAGTATTATCTGCAGAATACACCCTGTTCTGGGGCGCATAATATTCCATCCCGATTTTTACATAAACAGAAGAAAAATATTTAAACTTCTTAAATATGTTTGCCCGTAATTCTGTATTATAATGCAGCGGGGGAATAAGTGGCAGATATTTGGAGCTGTCTGTTACATGTATTCCATTTCCACCCTTGTTTAAAGCATAAGTTACAGAAATGGAATTTTCGAAATGAAGCCAGTCATAAGGGTGAATATCAAGATTTGCTTCCCATCCATACAATTGGGCTTTAGCCTGTTGAAATTTAAAAGTCTGATTGCCTTTTATAATAATCGAATCTTTCCCGGAATGGTTCAATAGTTTCTGATTGAAGATGTAGTTAGTTATATTGTTATTAAATATGTCTATGTAACCACTTACATGATCTGATATATAAGAAATACCGAGATCTTCCTGAAGACTGAATTCCGGTTTAAAACTGGTATTGCCGATCTGGTAGATCAGTGTTCCGGGATGAACTCCATTAGCAGATATCTCAGCTATATTCGGAGCACGGAATCCCATGGCGATATTTGCTTTTACCAAAAACTTCTTTGTAATGTTATAAGTCGCACCAAAGCTTGCTGATATGCCTGAAAACGTATGTTTAAAACTATAGAATGGATGATCTGCCATTGCAGTATCCGGCAAACTTACCTGCATGTCAAAACCGGTTTGAGGGTTGGGGCGAGTATACATTGCATCATTTTTAAAAATACGTGTGTCATATCTGGCGCCTGCACTTAAATCGAGTTTGCCTATTGTCTTAGTTCCCATAACAAATGGGCCAATATCAAACTGGTTATAATCCGGAATAATAAATTCAGTGCCTTTGTTGGTATTTCGCTGGTACATACCATTAACACCAATAGTTGCTTCCCATCCCTTGTATTCCGGGAAAGAGTATTTTACATCATAAGTAAATGTTTTTAAATCAAGGTAAAGACCGGGAATATCAGGGTATAGCGGATGGCTGAATTCTCTTCGTATACTTTGTTGATATCCAAGTATTAGTCCAAGCTTACCTTCACCAAGAATAAAATTGTTTGATGAATAGATCCTGTAATGCTGGACAAGTTGATGTAAAACAGTGATTTTATATGAATTTAATTCAGCATTTGAGATGATTGGTCTGAATGTGTCGGCTTCAGTAATCTGCTTTGTGAATTTGCGGGTAACTGAATCACGGCTGCCATCAGGAATTTCCTGTAAATCATTAAATATTGAAAAGTTGAGATGTGAATAGCCCCATTGTTTAGTCAGTCCAATATTGCCACTTAAGTCAGTTTCATTAAAAGCTGTCCCAAAAACCCGTCCGTCGTATCTGTTTTGATAATTGGTGGCTTGTTTATGTGATGCCACCCCTCCCCATATAAACCCGTTATGGTTTCCGGCAATAGCAATGTGAGCACCAAACAGACCATTATTTGTCTGGTAATTTGTTTCTGCATGACCTTTTATTGTGCCGTCCGGAACAGGTTGAGCAGGAAGCAAATTGACTACACCAGCCAATGCATCAGAACCATAGATTAAGCTTGCCGGGCCTTTCACTATTTCAATACGGTCAACTGCATTTTCATCTATTTCAATGCCATGTTCATCACCCCATTGCTGTCCCTCTTGTCTCACACCATCAAATAAAGTCAGTACCCGGTTATACCCTAATCCATGAATAAATGGTTTCGACACATTTGGACCTGTCGTCACAGCGCTGACCCCTGGAAGTTTTGAAATTGCGTCAATTATATTGGTGTTTAAATTTTGTTGCAAGTCCCGACTATTGACTATAATCATTGGAACAGGAGTTCGACTTATTTCGGTCGCCCTTGAGGAGCCTGTAATAACTATTTCGTTAATTTCTGTGATAGCTTGTTCCAAGACAAAATCTTTTGATGAAGTTGCTGCCAGGTCTACATTTTCGACGTCAGACTTATATCCCAAAAAACTGACCTGAATAATAACTTTTACCCTGGGAAGATTATCAATCTTATAAATACCGTTTTTATCTGCAATTGCTCCTGTCTTAAGTTCCGGGATGTAAACTGTTGCCCCCGGAATGGCTTCACCTGTTAAATTGTCGGTAATTTTTCCGGTTATTTTGTTTTGTGCGTTTGAAGTATGATAAGCTAATATCATAAGACAAATGATAAAAAATCTCTTCATTTTATTACTTTTTATGTTCAAAAGAAATTTAAAAATCAATACAAAGAATGCTGTATCTTAAATTTGTTTATCAGGAGGTGCACGTAATAAAAATGAAAATTGTGTGAGATTATGATTGTATCTGGAAGTGTAATTAATACAATAGCTATCTACTGGATTTCCATCAGGCAAATGAATGTTTTTAAAGCTTGTCAGGAATACTGAATATTCGAAATTGCAAATAGGACAATTTCCCTTGAGAACAGGGTAATCCTTTCTATTTTTAGAATCAGGTACACTGTTATTGTGATGATGTTCAATCTTAACTACAGATGGTAAAAGAAAAATTAATAATAGTAGTGAAGAAGCTATTTTTCTGAATTTTCCCATCATAGTATATAAGATCTGTAATTTCGGGTCTAATTATATAAGTAACAATCGTAATTTCTAATTGTTTTGAAACTATTATCGATTTATACATCAGTCATTTAATCATAAATTTGTGAGGCTATTTCGCATATATCTTTAAAAGTCTACTTTTTTTTCACAATTTTATTAATCTCTTGTTCCATGGCTTCTGAAAAAGAAGTTGTATTCCTGAGATGATCTTCCAGGAAAAGCAATGCCAAATTTAAAATTGTCCTGAAACAATTATTGCTTTTGCAAGATCCTGATTCTCTTATTACAACAGAAATAGGTGCTCAAAGCAAAAAAAATTATAAATATTTCTCAATCAGGAGTTTTGTTTTACGAATACCATCCTCCTCCGGTTGAGTGTTACCTTCAAATTCGACACCGATATATCCCTTAAATCCAGAAGCCTTTACAATACCAATCAACCTTTTATAATCCATCTTTGGCTGTTCACCGTTGCTGTCAAAGTCATAGGTCTTTGCGCTGACTCCTTTGGCAAAAGGCAACATTTCTTTAACACCCTGGTACCGGTCGTAATAATCCTTGCATTCATCCTGTGTACTTCCCCAATCCTGGGAAAGGCAAAAGTTGCCAAAATCAGGCAGAGTCCCAACATTAGAACGGTTTACCTGTTTCATTACATCTGCCACCCAGGCCCCGTTAGATGATTCATGACCATGATTTTCCGCGACAATATTGATATTCATGGACTTTGCAAAATCGCCAAGACGGCTAAGAGAATCAATAGATGCAGCTTTCTTAGCCTCAGGTGTTCCGTCGCCGTGCAGATTCACCCGTACAGTAAGACAGCCCAATAATTTTGCTGCTTCAATCCATTTCTTATGATCATCAACGGCTAATAACCTGACTTTATCATCAGGAAGAGCGAGAGGCCCTTCATCATCAACCATAAGAAGATGATTAAACACCCCTGCATCTTTACTTCTTTTCAGCAACTCATTAAGGTAAGCAGAATTTTTAGCCGCTTCCTTAAAATCCATTTTCGTTCCTCCGAAAAGACCATTTACATATTCGACCGCCGAGATATTAAAATCTTTTTTTGCAATTGCCGGAAAATCGAGATGATCGATTTTTCCGGCCCTGATAGTTCTGTGCAGCGACCATTCAGCCAATGATATCTTAATTGCGGATTTTTGTTCCGATTTCAGGTCGAGTGAAGGATCCAGCATCAAAGCGCCGGCACCTAATAAGGATTTTTTGATAAAACCTCTGCGTGTTGCCATATACTATGCGTTTTTAAATGCCTTCTTTCCTGCAAATCTGGAGGATTTTCCCAGCTCATGTTCAATACGCATCAGCTGATTGAATTTTTCAACCCTTTCACCCCGGCAACCGCTGCCTGTTTTCAAATGTCCGGCATTTACAGCCACTGTAAGGTCTGCAATGAAGCTGTCAGGTGTTTCTCCACTCCTGTGAGAGACAAACGCGTTATACTTATTCTTATAGGCTAATTCAATTGTCTCCAGGGTTTCTGTGACTGTCCCGATCTGATTCAGCTTAATAAGCACTGAGTTTGCGACACCTTTTAAAATTCCCTCTGCAAGAATTTGTTTGTTCGTGCAAAAAAGGTCGTCACCTACGATTTCAATTTTCTTGCCAATTGTATCGGTCAGATTTTTCCACCCATTCCAATCGTTTTCAGCCAAACCGTCCTCAAGAAGCACAATCGGATATTGATTAACCCAGTTTTCCCAGAGTTTGACCATTTCATCGCTCGTAAGAAATTTACCAGTACTCTTGAAGAGTTTATATTTTCCGTCTTCCCACAGTTCACTTGCAGCAGGATCGAGGCATATACTTACTTCACTGCCCGGTTTGTATCCTGCCTTGTTTATTGCTTCGAGGATCACTTCAATAGCTTCATCATTTGATTTTAAGTCAGGAGCAAAGCCGCCTTCATCCCCAACGCCTGTGCTGTAACCTTTTGCTTTTAGAACAGATTTAAGGGTGTGGAACACCTCTACTCCCATCCTGATAGCTTCAGTAAATGACTGGGCACCATGTGGAGCAATCATAAATTCCTGAAAATCAACGTTGTTGTCTGCATGTTTCCCCCCATTGATAATATTCAGGCAAGGAACCGGCAAGAGATGGGCGTTTGCCCCTCCCAGATATTGATACAAAGGGATTCCTGCACTCTCAGCTTCTGCCCTTGCATAAGCCATTGAGACTGAAAGGATTGCATTTGCTCCTAGTTTTGATTTATTATTTGTTCCGTCCAGTTCGATCATCGTATAGTCAAGTTCACGTTGATTAAAGAAGTCTTTACCTTCAACTTCCCCTGCAATAATCTTATTTACATTTTCAACAGCCTTTAGCACACCTTTTCCTCCATACCTTTTTTTGTCGCCATCTCTCAATTCGCATGCTTCGCGCTCACCTGTTGATGCGCCGCTGGGCACCATTGCCCTTGCCTTTGTTCCGTCTTCCAGTGTTACATTTGCTTCGACTGTTGGGTTCCCTCTTGAATCGAGGATTTCCAGAGCAGATACATTTACAATTTTCATAGTCATTAAAGTTTATTTATAGTTAATTATGTCGGCAACTGATTGTTACAAAGTTGTTTTCGTTGATCATGAAAAACTCACACTATAGGTTTATAAGGCAGGAGTTATCAGCTTTTCATGGCGGTTAACGGTGAACTCTATCACCAAACTTTAAAATTAATAAAAATCTGAAATTGTTATCCAGTTAATTAAAAGAAAAGAGAGTCTAATCTTCAAGGCGAACATGTTATGCCATTATCAGATCCTCCGGAACATCTTTTAATCTGGAAATATCAAGTATTTTATTCCTAATATCAAAACCGGCAGTGCAATTTATATTGCAGACAGTGCATTCTTCGCATGGTCTGCCTGAAATATCAACTCCGGCAAGGGTGTGCCACGCATGTGCAATATTTTTGTATCCGTAAGCATACATATAGCTCCTCATAATGGTAGGGATATCCAGGTTATGAGGACATTGCGGAATACATTTTTTACATTGCTGGCAATATAAGCCGGGTTCGTGATACAGGCCGGCCAGATTAAGATCCTTTAATTCCTGTTCTGACATTTTAAGATTTTGTAACATTGCAAGGTTTTTCTGCAGCTCTTCAAGCGATGACATACCAGAGACTATCGAAGATACATTTTCGTTCTGCAGTACCCATTTTAAAGCTGCATCCGTGTTCAGGGGTTGACCTGCCTTATCATTGAATGCACCTGCCGTTGTTTTCATCGCAACAATACCAATGCCTGACTGCTTAGCCTTTGCAATTGATTTGTTAAAAGATTCTTTGTTGGTTGTTTTGTAATTATACCCGATCATTGCTAACTCATATACCCCTGAATCAGCAGCTGCCTGCAGTGCTTCTTCAGTATCACTGTGGGAAGCAATTCCGATAAACCTGGTCTTTCCCTCTTTCTTAAGTTGCTCCAGGGCTTTCAAGACACCCTCATTAAGTACCATTTCCCTTTTTCCGGCGTAAGGAAAGAGGAAGAAATCCACGTAATCAATGCCAAAGCGTTTCAGACTTTCCTTAGCTTTCCTGATATAAGCCTGAGGATCAAATTGATTTATAAACTTCCCTGAGCGCATGTCCAGACCATCAGGCGGCACTGCTGTACCGACAACAAAAGTATCACGGGGAAGTCCATTCAACCCCTCTCCTACAAGTTTCTCATTGTTTCCCTCACCGTAATAGGTGGCAGAAAAAAATAGTTTAATCCCGGCTTCATAAGCAGCTCTGACAAAACCCGATGCAGTAGCGTTGCCGGTACCCATGCTTATCAGCGGGGTCCTGATACCTGTTTTGCCCAGAACACGGCAAGGCAATTCAGGCTGGCCAGGTTTTATAAATTCACCGGCCATTCCGATTTTCAGATTAGATGGCAACAAAGCAGCACCTGAGATACCTAAGATGCTTTTTTTCAGGAATTCACGTCGGTTATTAGTTTCCATTTCTGAAATTTTTTAATTGTGGATCATATTTTTGTATTTGCAAGTTATTGATTTTTATTGCCCGTAACAGATAATCTGAATCCAAAAACAGGAAGTTCTCCCTGCATAAAATCTAAATCCTCAGATCTTTTAAAACCCAGATTTTCATACATTTTCCAGGCTGTTTGCATAGCCATAGTAGTATAAATAATTATTTGTTTATGTTTTTTATTTTTAGCTTTTCTAATGCATGCATTTGTCAAAAGTTTACCAATTTCCTCAAATTCGGCAGGTTTCGCATTTCTTACTGTGTATTCTTGTGTAGTCATGATTTTAATTCTGTTGAGATTTGATGTCCTTTAGCTCTAAGTGCTTTCATTCCAAAACTTAAATCTTTTTGTTTTACTAAAATGTAATCAGTCTCGTACGTTGATATTGTGAAAATCGGGATCTTATTCTCTTTAAAAATAGAAGCAACATCAGCTATAATACCAACCAGTGAAAAATCCAAAGGTCCTTCAATTTTAAAAATCCTCCAGTCGTTGCTACGGACAATGTCTTCTGAAATAAATTCAGTCTGAAGCGCAATCACAGATAACTCATCCTTTGTTTTTGTTACGGAGTAAAAATCAGATGAATAGATCCAGTCAGGTAAAACTGAACCATTTTTAAATTTGTATATTGAATATTTCCCTCTTAAAACTATGAAATTAATCAGCATCAATCCAGAGTAAATTTAAATTGTGACTGATAAATATAGTAAACTTATCTTCATCTTTAGCGCATACAAAGTTTGTCTAAAGATAAGTTGATACTCCTCACAATAATACCAAAAATCAAAATAGAGTTTGCTATTGATTTATATCAAAACGGACCTTGGATTGTTTCAATCACCTCTCGTATTGTAAATCTGTAAGGGCTGACGACTTCGTCGGCCGTAAGCGACTACGTCGTCCGAAGGCCGAAGGCAACCGAGGAAACCGCTGAGCTGTTGACTAGCTCGGCGAAGCCAATTGACCAAACCAACTTTGTTATAAGGCGTTTTTTATAAAATCTCTCTTGCATACAGACATTGGTTACGGTGGACGCTTAAAATTGATCCACACTCTGGACAAGTCCTTCGCTTGGATTCATATTTGAGAAAACTATCGATGCCTTTTTCTTTAATCATTGTGAGGTTTTCTATGAAACTTGTATTGTATTTTGTTCTATATCGATTGTCAAGCTGATTTATTCTCTTACATGGAAATTTTTCACAGCCATAGCAAAATTTGGAAGAAGTCTTCTCAAGGTTTATGCAGTTTTTTACTACACACATTACACGAGTTGTAAGTTTGTTGTAAGATTGAGTCCGACAACCGACACATTTGTTATTGGGTCGAAGATAAGCAATGCATGTGCCGCAATTCATCACACATGGTGCAATCAGTGATTTGTCGAATGTTACTGAAGTAATCATAATTAATCAAGAATTTGTACGCAATGAGAAATTGTCAGATCATTTCAAAAACTTCTGCATATCAGAAAATAAACCTGCAAATTATCTTGTTTGCAGGATTTCGATGACTTATAACGGCAGTCTGTCTAATAACTTTCGTTAGCTCATAAATTTTCACATGATTTAAGCGGTTATCAGCGAACCTCTGAATTCTCTACTCCAACTTGACAGTCGTAGAAAAGTTGTCTCAAAATGTCCGTTTATACGCTTGAAGAGGTGAGTTTTGCTTAAAAACACCGAAACAAGTATCCTGAGATACTCTTTCAGTCGATCTTTGGTCAAAATATTACCAATCCGCCTCAAGTTATATGCAATAAACATAAACCCGACATCAGAGCTAGCCCTGCTAATTCCTTTCTTAGTGAGAATATAACTGAATCCCCATTGTCGTTTGATAGTTCCATATGGATGTTCAACTATAGCCTGTCGACGTTTATAGAGATGCTCCTTTTCTTCAAAGTTTATGCGGTTAACCTCATAGTATTCCGCAAATTCGCTTCTATGAATCAACCTGGCAGTCTTGGACCTTGTACACTGTGATCGTGCCTGGCATAACTTACATGATCGTGTCTTGTATTGTTTGAACCAAATGATATTGCCACTACTGGTGAGTTCCTTATACCATGTACCGTTTGTTCTGGGAACCTGATTCTGAGGACAAGTGTAGCTATCAGCACTTTCATTATACATGAAGTGTTCATAATTGTATTCATGGTTTGGAGCCTGACTGGTGGATGGGACTCCGGGTATTGCAACAATGGTTTCTATTCCCAGATCCTGAGCTATTTTAAGCTCTGAACCGGGATGGAACCCTTTATCATAGAGGGCAGTGAATTCATTCGTTCTCAGAATGCTTTTGGCTCTTTGAATCATGTTTCCCATCGCTTTGCTGTCATTCTGATTAGTTACCTTGTAATCAATGGGAATGCAATTCTTTGAGTCAACGGTAGATTGTACATTATAAGCTACCTCGGTGATATTGTTGCGAAGCATGATCTGCCGACTCTCCGGATCAGATATAGAAATCTGGGCTTCTCCCGATTCTTTAAGCTTCTTTTCTAGATTTTTATAATTGCCTTTTCTATTCTGTTGCTTGTTAATCTCATCCTCTATCTGCTGCCTGTTGTCTCCATCGTTTTCAGCAAGTGCCCTGGTATATTCTTCCAGCTTGTTATCGATATAGGCTACATGCCTGTCTATCTTAGCCTGGTTGTATTCTTCTTGCTGTTTTGTGCCCGTAATTTAGTACTATCTCCGGCTATCAGCCTTCCTCCGATAAGATCAAACTGCCTGGCAATTTGAACTGTTTTCCTGAAGACCTTCTTTATGGCTTTTGGATTGTCTCTCCTGAAATTGGAAATTGTGTTATGATCAGGTTTGAGACACTTTAGAAGCCACATCACTTCGATGTTGCGTCTGCATTCTTTTTCCAGGTCGCGCGAATACCGTACCTTATTCATGTACCCGTAAATGAAGAGTTTAAGTAAATCAGACGGATGATAAGCAGGACGACCATTTTCTGTAAAGTCTGTTCTGAATCCATAATCTTTTATAGAAAGACTATCAACAAAAAGGTCAATCATCCGGACTTCATTATCGGGGTCGATGGATTGGTCGAGTGAAACCGGGAAAAGATTAATCTGTGTTCTGTTATGTCCCTGTATGAATTTCATGTAGTCAAGGTACAAAACTCAACGTTTTTTGAAGAATCACAAGCCTCATAGTTATCAACAAACAGGGTAGGTTTTTAGACAGTCTGAAGGCCCGGCAATAAAGGGAGGTTGTGTTACCCGACGCAAGCACCGGGCAGGGTCCTGGTACTTTAGCCGAGAAACTGTCTCGGTGCAAGGAGGGTATGGCGCACTTTTTGCCGTCATGGTACAAATTTTATTGAGCATTACGAGTGTCGTGGTACAAGTTTGATCGGAGACGCGAATTTATCCCCGGTTACAAAGTTGTTGGAGTGCACTGGCGCAGTGTCGCGGTGCAAACTATCTCGGAGCCAGAAATTTATCAAGGTGCAGGATTTAAATTGCGTGCAGATGCGCGTGTCCGGGTGCAACGGCCATTACAAAGCTGTCTTAGGTGCATAAGCAAAAGCAAAAAGTGTGACAAACAACTTACCTTTATTGTCCGTGTTAGCACAAGAAGTTTTGTTTATTATCTTTTAATTATTGTAATAGTCTGGAAATATATGAGGAGAATCACTTAAATATTAATTTGTTACAAGGATTGATGTAGAAAGTATTTGATAAGCCCCTTCTACGCTTTTTTCTTTATCATAATAGTATCTAATATTATTAAGGTCATCTGTAATTATTGAATCCAGCTTTTTACCTACCTTATCTTTAATTAATTCTAGGTTTCCTTTCAAAGGACGGGCATCCTCGAATGAGTTTTTATATGCAAGAAAAATAAAAAATCTATTATTATTTTTAAAAAGCCTTTCGCCTTGAAATTTATAATTCCACCATTCAACTGATGTCAGATCTTTTTCAATGTCAATTATCATTTTTTTTCGTTGAAGGAGGAGTTCTTCAGCAAATTTTGTGGTTCTTTCATCATCTTTGTTTAATAAGATCTTGAACATTTGTTCTTAGTCAAAGCCACCATAATTTGGCAATTCAAGTTCATTCTAAAGACTTTTATATTTCGCCTTAAATATTTCAGATTCTGACTGACCACCTCCAACTTTATAGCTATCATTTCCACTAGCTGATTTACTTAATCCTTTCATGTGCCAATCAAAATAGTCATCTGAGATATGAGTGATTTTTAAATCAAATGGAATGATTTCATTATTCTTTTTAATTAAAAAATCCACATAAGTTATCTTTCTAAGAGTTGGAATAACATTTTTATGATCATTAAAGAAATGTTCAATCAAATCATTAGTTACTTGATTGTAATACTGCCAAAGAATATAGCCCTTTATCCTATTATTGACTACCCCATTTACTTTTTTCTCTAAATCTGCCTTTGATTGAATAGATTTGTCTCTGACTAATTCTTTTGTTAATTCATTTAAATTATCATTCCTAATTCCACATTTAACAATGTCAAATTCTTTTATAATGTTTGGCAGATATTCCTCTTGTTCCTTCCTCTGCTTGCTAACTTCGGGATATTTTTTATTTATATACTTAATTATTTGTTCCTCTGTTACATCAGATTTAAATAATGTGTCCCATAAATAATCCGAATGATTCTTTGTTATCTCAATTTTAGTATTAGCCTTAATTAGCTCTTTTGTATGATCATTATCAAGAGATCTTATCAATATGTATCTTGAGAAGCCTTTTTCTTTTTGTAATTTTGAAAGATCTGTCTCTTTCTTTCCAAATTGTTTATGCAGTTCTTCGAATCCCATGATTAAATATAATTAGCTTCTATTTCTTCCTTTATTGTCCATCGTTGATGCTCATCAAAAGCAAAATGTTTTGTTAATACCCCTAATAAATCAATTTCACCAATAAGAATATTTTCTTCGAAAATTATTTTCATTATGTTCATGAAGATTTCATTAGTGTCAAGGGGTTTTTCTCTAAGCCATATATTGATTCTATTGATAAATAATGATTCGGTTTCTGAATCTGATTTGACAATAGCACGCATGCTTGATGCCTTTCTTAATGTAATAAGAACATCTCCTTTAATAGATTTAGACCTATTAATCTGTCTAGGAGTAAATGATTTTTGAACAAGCCAATTGAAGTCAACCATCCTAAATCCATTTTTTATACATGCATTGGTAATTGCCCGCCATTCATGTCCAGATAAAGAATGGTAAGTCAATGAGAAATAGCCACCTAATTTAAGGACTCTTCGAATTTCAGAAAAAGCTTCATGAATCTCTTTTTCAAAGTTTATAATGCCTTTTTTTCTTGTCTTGCTATTGGAAATGACTATCTCATTAGAATAGTTCGGTGTAAACTTAAGCCATGAATTCCAAATTATGCTTTGCTCAAAATACGGTACTGCATCTCCATAGGGTGGGTCTGTGAATACATAATCAATTGAATCACTTGGAAGTTGTATATTCTTTGCATCAAATTGCGTAACCTGATATGAATTGTTGTAATCGTTAAAGAATCCGTTATTGAAGAACTTCAGATAATCTTTTTTCCCCTTTATAGTTTTGTCTAACCTATTCTCAAAATATTCTAAAACGTTATTTTCAAGATATGTTTCACCGAAATAAAATCCTGTCATCCATGCTCCTTGTGACATATCTCCTCTAGTTTTAATTGGAGGGACTAATTTGGAGCAATTAGCTAGATTAGCAGTAAAGGCTAATTTTAATAATGATTTTTCATTTCCAGTTGAATACTTTTCGATTAAATTTAACAGTTTTGCATGACACGCTAAAGCTCTTTTAGTGAAAAGATCAGGGATGGTCATGCCCTTTTTCGCAGAAATCCTTGAATTTTCAATAAGTTCATCAGTCGGAAACCATTCTAAGATTTCCTGTCGGTTTTCAAATATTATATAAGAGTGAGAGTACTCTTCAGAAAATGTAATTTCTTTAGTTCTATTCTCTTTTAAAGATTTATATCTTGCCTTAAGTGGTTTGTCTGAATTGTCCCGCAGTATATTGATTAACTGAACTTTTTCATCACCTGTATCATATTCATACCAAAAATTAATATATGGAGTTAATTCTTTTTTAATACTCTTCCACTCATTTTCAATTTTTTTTAGATTAATATCCTTATTTAGAAGCTGTTGATTAATAAAATTAGCGATTGGATTTAGATCGTTTGATATCACATTTCTTTTTAATAAAAATGCCTCACAACAGAAGACTCCATATCCAGAAAAAGGATCCAGAATTACATCTCCTTCTTTCGAATATTTTTCAATTAGAATCTTAACATCATTAGCTGGCTTTTTTCCCCAATATTTGTGCATCTCATATCTATCCAGCTTTTGTTTTTCAGTCATTTTAGTTTAATTATTTTGCCTAAAAGTTCTTAAAAAATGGGGATTTAACATTATTGACCAAAGTATCAATTTAGATATATATTAATTACTGTCAAACTGTCTAAGATACCCCTCTTTTTGTGCTAACTTGTTTATATAAGTACTATCAATATCCCAATCAATCATTAATTGACCTTAAAATTTATTAAAATTCAAATTCATCATCACTAAAATATAACTAATCAACCAATTATTAATTTACCTGTCAGGGTCAACCTGATCTAACCGTTAACCTGTCTTGTATCAGGTATATTAAAATAAAATACTGACCCTTCGCCTCGCTCTGAGTTAAACCATATCTTACCACCAAGTAATTCAATATAGGCCTTTGCAATCGATAATCCCAGGCCGGTACCCTCATACCGCATTGTGCTGCCGCTCGCTGCCTGGTAAAAGGGCTTGAAGATATTTGGCTGATGCTCCACACCGATTCCGATCCCTGTGTCGGAAACATAAAATTCAATCTTATCTTCCTTTATGCTGTATCCGAACTCAACTTTTCCCTCTTCAGTGAACTTAACCGCATTGCTCACCAGGTTCGTCAGTGACTGAAATAGCTTGTAACCGTCTGTTGTGATGATGATCTCTTTTTCATCCATAGGGGCATCATACCTTATGAGGATATTCTTTTCATCCGCGTCAGGTTTGAATCTATCGTAAACTCTCCGGAGCATCTGGTTGAGATTGGTTTCCTTTATTATTAGTCTTACGATTTTTGCTTCAATTTTGGAGATCTCTACAACATCGTCAACTATCTCGAGCAGATGATCGGAGCTGTGGGTTATTATTTCCTGGAATTCAAGCCGGTTCTCCATAAATTGTCCTGGTTCGTTCAGCAGTGTGGAGAATCCGACAATGGCATTCAAAGGAGTCCTTATCTCATGTGGTAAATTATTCAGGAATGCCGTTTTCAGACGATCGCTCTCGGTTGCCCTCTCCATGGCCTTTTCAAGCTGCAGGAGGGTCTGTTTGTATTCGCTAATATCGAAGAATATCCCCAGTAAACCGGTAACCTTACCAGTCTTATCATCAATCACAGGCACCGAACTGTCCCTGATCCATTTTTTCTCCCCGCCCTGTGTCATCACTAAAATCTCAGCTTTGTATTTCTGAATTCCCCCGCTGATAATCTTTTTACGCGCTTCCACCGGGTCAATGGGTATATCCTCAATCAGAGGAATAATATCTTCAATCATCAGCTGAAAAAGTTTTTCGGTGAACTCCCCGGGCGCCACACCAAAAAGCTGTTTTATCCCGAATCCCGGATTCAGAAAGTATCCCTCTCCAATACCAGGACCAAATATAAGCTGATACGGTACGCCATCAGCATTCTCAATGGCTTTGCAAAAGAGATCTCCTGAAATGTTGATTTGTTCTTCCACCTCTTTGCCAAAGCGGCTATTAGAAAATTCGGGAGAAGTTTCAGGTTTCATATTTATAGTGTTTATATTTACTTTCTTTTCTTTCACTGAATAAATAAAATACACAACTACTCTGTCAATCCCTTTCTGAGGAATCAGCAAAGTATACATTATCAACTCCTTACAATATTATATTTTCATATTAAGGATTAAAACATAGTTTAATAGGAATGGGTATCAAATTGTTACCTTACTGCCTGCTTTTAATAAGTTGTGAATTGAAAAAATGATTATATTTGAATCCCCGCGAGCCCATTCTTCGTTGCTTGCTGCGGAGTCAGCGAGCATTAAGAATTTACNNGCTGCGAAGAGCTTCAATTATTAAAGAAAAAATCTGCGGATACTATCATTTGCTGTGAAAGAGTACACTGATAATGAGATTATTGAATGTCTGAGAAATCGTCAGAGCTATGTGGTTCACTGGCTGTTGGACAGGTATATGCCAATGATCAAGCTAATGGTTAGCCAGAAAGGCGGTACGATTGAAGATGCACACGATATCTTCCAGGACGGTCTCATCATAATGATCGAAAAATTAGACGATAAACAATTTGCCCTTACATGTAAATTCAAAACTTTTCTCTATTCTGTGTGCGAGCATCTCTGGAAAACCATTCTCGAAAAACGGCAGGCTGCAACGAATTACCTTACAAGGAGGAGCGATCCGGAAGGTGATAAAGATTTTGCCGATCTGATAGATCATCAGATGT
Organism: Bacteroidales bacterium; assembly: GCA_003141525.1. Lineage (GTDB taxonomy): Bacteria > Bacteroidota > Bacteroidia > Bacteroidales > VadinHA17 > LD21. The sequence goes on along the minus strand of PLML01000179.1, from coordinate 27,980 downwards.
ATGAGGAGATCTTTAGTGATGTTTTTGAGACTCTCGATCCGATAAGTAAAAAGATATTGAAACTTTACTGGCAGGAGATATCACCTCAGGAGATTGCCGACAAGCTCGGATATACCTATGGCTATGTGAGAAAGAAAAAATGTGAGGCTCAGAGCGAATTAACAGAAAAGGTGAAGAAACATCCGGGGTATATGAGGATCAAAAAGACGGAGATTGCTGCACGTGAGGTGGTCCGTTAGCATGGTGCAGGGTGGTGAAGACAAAAGGCAAAAGGAAAAAGGCAAAAGGAAAAAGGAGAAACCAGAAACCAGAAACGAGAAACGAGCAACCCGCCCCGTGAAATAGCGAAAAGCCCACGCTTAAGCCTTATTTCACGGGGCAAGCAACCAATATTGAAAAAAGAGAGTCTTGTATCAGATTATGAACAAACGGATCGGAAATATTAACAGCAAGTTGACCAGAAATAATAACTTTGGAGATGATCTTATAGCAGACAGAGATGATTCGGCTCTGTTTGATACCATTGGAGAATATATGAAGGGACGGCTGGACCTTGAGGATGTAAAAAACGACCCGGCTCTTTCAGGTACCCGGGAAGCTGTTACGGAATTGATATCGGATTATAATAAGGACATATCAGAAAATAAGGAAAATAAGAAAAACGAAGAATTCATAAGAAAAATATTTTCCAAAGCAGGAACAGATACAGCCCTTACTGATGAGATAAAATTTATTAAACAGGAGATCGACGATAATAAACTGAACGATATAACTGCAGAGTGGGTCAGGGAGTGGCACGAGAAAAAACAGAAGTTCGGTGTCAGGGATCCAAAAACTGAAGAGATCAGAGATTTTATCACCAGTTCCATTGACTCTTCCAGAAGCGAAGCTGAGACATTGGCTAACGAAGCTGGTAAAAATGGTTCCCGCAGGAGCTTCTTCGTAAGGTATGCTTTGTTATCGGCTGCCGCACTCGTTGGTGCTTTCTTACTTATCAGAACGCTTCTCCCCTCTTCAAATCCCGAAAAACTTTTTGAATCATATTATAAACCATTCAATGCCATATCGCCAGTGACCAGGAGCATGAACAGTAATGAAACAGACAGCTATTCTTCCGCTATAGAAAGTTATAATGCCGGCAATTACGAGAGAGCAGCAGCAGGTTTCGCAGGTATTGTTGAGAAAGATCCTTCTGCTGTCGCACTGCAGTTCTACCTGGGCCTATCACAACTTGCCCTTAAAAATTATGAGCAGGCCATTAATATGTTTACGAGAGTTCCAAATGATTCAGGCGAATTCGGAAAGGAGACACTCTGGTATCTGGGCCTCACATATCTTAAAACAGCCAATAAACAAAAAGCTGCTGAATGTTTCGAGTATCTCGCAAGGTCAGACGGTTTCTACCGGGAACGGTCTGAAAAGATTCTGCGACGCTTAAAATAGAATAACACCACTCCGCCTGAAAGTATTACCACAAGGACTATAATAATTCCATATCCGATTAAATTTCGTGCTACCGGGGCATTATCTCCCAGTACCTCATAAGCAGCCCAGTAATAAGGATTTTTAAAAGCAGGCGAAGAGACGTTAAGATAATCAAGCTTTGCCAGGCGCATTGCTTCATTTTTTTCTTTTCCTTTTGAAAGATGAAAATAGAATCGCGTTATTATGGCAGCGCTTGCTTCATCATTTATTTCCCACGATGTTTTTATCACCGAGGATGCTCCTGCAAGTGTGAAACTACGCGCCAGACTCATCAATCCCTCTCCGGAATATAATGTTCCGCTTCCGGAATTACATGCGCTAAGGACAACCATTGGAGATTTTATCCTGGTCAGACTTATTTCATAGTTATAAAGTTTACCGTCCGCAGTGTTCAGCTTGTGAGTGTCGAACATCAGGTAAGAGTACTTCGAGTTTACACTATCTGACATTGAATGCATGGCAAGATGATAAATAGCAGGATCGTGTAATGCGCTGATAAAATTTGCTTTTGTGGCGGCTTCACTACTATAGTTCTTACCTCTGAACCATTTATAGATTGATCCAATTTCTACGCTCGCTCCCTTAAGCGATGAGAGTTCACCACCGGACAAAGTGGTACTATTATAATCGGGAGAAAATGCAAGTACCATCGCTCCTCTCATTGCACTTCTGCTTTTGTTGAAAATCAGTGATGAAGAGTAACCGTAAGAAAAAGTATAATCGTTAATCAGGAAATGAAGCCCTTCATAATCGGTCTGATCAGTTAAGGGTTTGTTTTTAAGGAATTCATCAAAGGAGAGCCATCCTATCTCTTCATCAGGAATAATGATGAGTTTTTTCCCTCTGATAAGATCCTCTACAGGTTTTATAAGATTAAGGTACATGTAATTAAGGGCGCCGGTATAATTAGTGAAATTGTTTTGTCCGGATCCGTTAGCTATCGATGGATTTCCGGTTTTGTGAAGGATTTCCGCATTTTTTACAAAAAGGGAATCAAGCCCCAGTTCCCTGAACTCGAGATTATCTCGTGAAATCAAAAAGACATACAGCTTTCTTTTTCCAGCTGAATAAAGATTTGACAGAAGATAATCCACAATGGTTTCATCCTTTTTCAACTGTTTTTGAATATGCTCCAGGGAAAGAGGTTCCGTTTTCCTGATGAGATCGTGGTATTGCGGAAACACTTTTTCAATATCACCGGTCACTTTTTCTTTTTCGCGGTTCATATCAAATAGAGCATCTTTCCAAAGTGAAATCTTGTTGCTGTCGGGTAGAGCTTTCCGGGTTTCTTCAAGGATCAGGTTGTTATATGCAGCAATGTTTCCAGTCAGGCGATTTTGCTTTTCGCGAAGCGAATCGGGTATACCGGCGGAATAGAGAAGTTCACTTCCTGTGATATCATTGCGGAGGATTGCAGCTTTGGCCTTCTGTGCAATGGCATACATCCTATTTCCCATTAAGTTATTATGAGTCGTTGAATATAAACTATAAGCCAGATGGGTTGCAAAAAGATATGTCTCTTTCTCATTTTCTGCCAGGTAGATACGGCTCTCCTCCGACATGTAATTATTCCTGATCCTGTCGATTAGCTGAAGGGCCAGCTCCATTGTCTCAAGACTTTTACTCATTATTTTAGTTTTCCCGGCCGGATCATTTTGGCTACCGGCAAAAAGATCAAGAGCCAGAGCTTTGCTTTTCAGGTTATCAAGCAGACGTATATCAAAAAGCGATGAATCGATTGAGGGATTGGCGAAAATATCAGGATTATTGAAATTTTTCGAAATAGAAATCAGAGCATTTTGATAATACGTTAATGCTGTTTTATTATCTGAGATATTCTTATAATGGTCACCAATGAGTTTATAGGATAATGAGGTCAGGGTGTGCTTTGATCCATAATTTTTTAAACAGATTGATAATGCTTTTTTAAGGATTTCAAGTGACTCTGAGTTTTTTCCGGATGAACGCAGGAATAGTCCATAGTCAAAGTAAACTTCAGCCAACCTGAAATAATCTTTATTGTATTCCTTTATAAAACTTGTAATGCATTTAAGATAGAACTCCTCAGCTTTTTTTGAGTTGCCCATTTTAACGTATGTTTTGGCAATATTGAGATATGTAAGGGATAATCCAGAGGGGTCATATTTTGAATTTAATTTGACATTCTTTTCAAGATAACTTAATGCCAGTAAATATTTTTTTGTTTCCAGATACGATATACTAATGTTTATATATACTAATGACAAGCTGTTAAGAAATTTTTTATTCCCGGTATCCAGATTCATATAAATCCTGATACTTTTCTCAAGATATTCAATTGCCACATCGTAGGATTTCTTAATGTTATAAATGTATCCCATGTTATTATAAATTGCAGCCATATCCTGTAAATTCTGATCCTTTTTACTGATCAAAGATTCTGCCTTGAAAAAATATTCAAGGGCTTTGTCAAATTTACCCAACGTCAAACTAATTACTCCAAGATTATTATATACTGCGATAAGCCGACTTTTTTTTAATGAGTCAGTAGATTCAAGAATTGAAGTAAGAGACTTTTCAGCATTTAAAATGTCTCCATTGTTATAATATTTCAGGAACTTTTGAAAAAGTGTATTAAAATCTGTTTCCTGCGCTTTTGAATAATTAAAAAAAGCCAGAGAAACCAGAATTATTGCTAATAGAATGAGTTTTTTCAAGCTTTGAAATTATATGTCCTCTTTTAAATTCAATATTTGTAAAACTAATTAATGTAAAAATGGTACACAAAAAAAAGAGCACTTCCATTAATGGTAGTGCTCTTTTTTTGAGAATAAAATTGTTCTTCTTTTATCAGGTTTATTTTGGTATAATAATTATTGGCGCTCCTCCATTTCCTTCTCCTTCGCCTCCCCTGATATTGCTCATACCAAGTTCGGTCAAAATTTCATTTTCTGATAATTTAGAAATTAAGTGATCAAAATTTCTGATCGTTTCTGCTGATTTGTCTGCTTTTTTCATGATTTTATAGATTTAGTTTTGAATTAAAGACTGGAGTTTTATCGGGATGTGTAAGAAAATGTTACCTGATATTAATTCTTAATTATTTTAAAAGAAGATATTCAAAACTTATAAAGCATTGACATATAAATTATTATAAAAGTTATTAACATCAGGTCTAAGCCAAAAATTCTGGAAGATTCAATAGTTGCTATACCGTGATGCCGTTGTGCCGCCAGGTCGTTACTTTTTCTTTATAATTTAAAATCGCCTGGTAACAATTTAAGCACAAAACCGATAAAACTCTACAATTTAGCTAAAAGGATAGAATGTGTAGTCAACTAAATGTGAGTATGGTTTCAGATCTGGTAATTAAAAATAATTAAACAATGGTTGCAAGGTATTATGTGGCTATCAGGCCACTGACAAATGAGAATCATGCTGTCCATAAGGAAGGATGTCCATTTTTACCGGATGGTGAAAGGAGGATTTATCTGGGTGATTTTAGTTCGGGTCAGGATGCCATAAAGGAGAGCAAGTGGCATTTTTCAAAAACAAAGGGTTGCATCTTCTGTTCAAAAGAGCATAATCTTAATGAGGAGAAACCGTTACAATATAAATTGGCTGATCAGGGTATTATTCCGTATGAGGTTAAGGGTCCCTTATCCTGCCAGCAAAGCCTGTTTTGCTGCGTGAATTAAGGCAGGTTTCGGGTTAAGAGTTCAGTGTTCAGTGTTCAGTGTTAAGTGTTTAGAGTAAAATCATCCATATCGTTCAGAACGGGGAACTTCTTCCTGAAATCTTTCAGCTCAGAAATGGATATTTCAGCGGAAATATAACCCTCCCCTTCAGCCCCTGCAGATGAAATGATTTCTCCCATGGGATCAATAATAATTGAATCACCACAATATTTGATACCAGTGCCATCGGTTCCGATCCTGTTAGATCCTGCCACATAGCATTGATTTTCAATAGCCCTTGCTTTCAGAAGTGTAGTCCAGACATTTCGTCTGGTTTCAGGCCAGTTTGCTGAATTAATCATCAGATCATATCCTTCCCTGTTCCTGCTCCAAACAGGAAAGCGAAGGTCGTAGCATATATATGGACTGATTTTCACGCCTCTGAAACTGAAATTCAATCCTGATCTGCCGGCAGAGAAAAGCTTGTTTTCACCTCCAATGCTGAACAAATGGCGTTTATCATAATGCCAGACTTCATTCTCAGGAGAAACAAATACCCATCTGTTAAAGTATTTCATATCTTCCTTCACAATATAGCTTCCGCATAATCCGAAGTTTCCTTTTTCAGCGATGCTCTTCATCCATTCGAAGGTTTCTCCATCCGGAGGTTCGCTTAACTGTACCGGATTCATAGAAAACCCTGTATTGAACATTTCAGGCAGTATGACAATATCTGTCATATTAAACAAAAGAGATATTTGTCCGGATAGATTCTGGAAATTCTGTGATTTATTTTCCCAAGCTGTATCGGGTTGGATTACTGATATCTTCATATAAAGCAAAGATAATACTTGTAATAATAATTCAGTATTCAAATCCTTAAGATTGCTTCGTTGTGAATTGCAAAGATGGATGATCCTAAATAAGTTTTCAGTGTATTGTTAAACCCCTCTGTCATCCGCCAACGGGCGGATAACATCTCCCCTAAAGGGGCGAAAATTCTTTTTGTTCTAGTTGAATTACACTTAAATACAGAATATTTTTCCCCCCTTGGGGGGAAATAAAAGGGGGTGATTCGAATAGTAAGTATTCTCTTATTTTATTTCTTATTTAAAGATAAATAATAATCATTGAAAATACCATTGATAAGCGGTCTATAATAGAGCCAGAAGAATCTTCGTGTATCGTCCGGTTTATCTGAAAAGAGAATTCCTTTAAGTTTCTCAACACCTTTTAGTCTGGCCGTGCAGAATGGTACATTATAAGTGGCAAAATCCCCTGAAAAATAATAGGTTCTCTGTGCCACCGGATCCTGAACAACTGCAGGAAACTCATTCATTAAGGCATTGTTAATCAGAAGAGAATCACCTATTGGCGTTGTATCAAGCTTAAACTTTGAAATAACCTTGTTTTGGAGTGGATCGATAATATCAAACCACTGGTCAAATGCAACAGACGGAACAACTCCGTATTTCTGAGAGGAAGCTGGATCAGTAATTATCTCAGGCAGAGAATGCTTGAGATGCTTCCCTTCTTCGAGGACTACAATATCCTTTTCTTTCAGAATAACAATTCCCGGTTTTGTGAATGTCCAGGGCTTCTTATACTCTTTACGGTACATAGTTGTCATCCAGACAGGGAAATCTTTGATTGTAGTATCAAGAGAGCTAAAATATTTTCCGGTCCAGCCCGAGAAAGTTATTCCCAGTTTTTCCTGGGTTCTGACAGATTCAAACTGAGCTGTCGGGTAATCGAAAGAGTTATATTCCATAATAATGAGCTTATTCCTGTCCTTCATTTCCTTAAGAAGAAGGAAGTCATTATTATTAAGTCCGCCATAAATTTTTCTCGATTTGCGGCTTTTGTTTATACCTCTGTACCAGTCATTGAAAAACACTCCGTAAGTATCGGTAAAATATATTGCATCATTTTTGTCTGCGAGGTTAATAAGATCTGTCAGGCGGTAATCGTTTCTGTCCCATTTATGATCACGTAAAGGCCGCTGAGGGAAAAAACCGTAATAATCTTTTCTATAGGAATAACTTGTTTTGCTCTCTTTTTTTACAAATCTGTCATTAGTAAGTATCCAGTTAAAAGGCTTGTGATGTTCACGTTCGAGAGTTGGTACAGTTTTATCAACTATAATAATATCCAATGGCTTTTTTCCTTGAACACTCCATCGGATCAGATTAATTACAGGCAGGGCAATAATTACTGCCACGATGATAACTACAATAAGCAGAGTTTTTTTCATAACTGAATATATCTGAATGTATTCAAATACAATAACTATAACCCTAATATTTCCAAAAATTCAATTTCAATTGTTAAAAGTATTAATTTATTTTTTTAAAGAAAATAAATTTAAGGCAATTTAGCAAAAAATATTGAACCGCAATGCCAGTTAGTACCCACAGGATGAATTATTGCCTCTTTTGTCAGGACCTCCGACCTTTTTCCCTCCGGGAAGGATCATGATGGCATTGACAGAACCAATTGATGCGCGCTCTTTTACTATGTGACCCATATCTGAGAGTTTTCTGAAGGAAAGGCTGTCTAAAGCATTTTTTTCGTAGCTGATCCAGTCGGGTAGCCATTGATGGTGAAACCTTCCCGCATCGACTGCCCCCTGAATATTCATCCCGAAGTCCAGCACATTAACAATTACCTGGAAGACGGTTGTAGGAATAGTAGAACCTCCCGGTGATCCCAAAACCAGGAGTAGCTTTCCCTCTTTTTCCACGATGGAAGGAGTCATTGAACTCAGCATTCTTTTTCCCGGTTGAACAGAATTGGCTTCCCCACCCACCAGTCCATACATATTTGGGAAACCTGGTTTAATAGAAAAATCGTCCATCTGATTGTTAAGCAAAAATCCTGCACTGTCTGCTACAATACTGTTTCCAAAAATGTTGTTTAAAGTTGTTGTAGCAGCGACAGCGTTCCCTTTGGCATCAACAACAGAGTAATGAGTCGTTTCCTCACTTGAATATCCTTCAGGGGAACCTGGATTTATTTTCTGTGAAGAGGAAGCTCTCTTTTCATCGAAAGTGCTCATACGGTTAAGCAAGTACTTTCTACTAAGTAACTGATCAACAGGTATTTTTACAAAATCCGGATCGCCAGGGTATTCCGACCGGTCTGCAAAAGCCCTTCTTTCTGCCTCGACCATCAGATGAATTTCCCGGGATGAATGGAATCCCCATTCTCTTAATGGATAAGGATCTATCATCATTAAAAGCTGTATAAGAATAATTCCTCCGCTTGAAGGCGGTGGCACAGTAATAATTTTATAACCTTTATATTCAGCAGTAAGAGGCACTCTTGAAACGGACCTGTATTCTTTCAAGTCCTGTTCCGACACGATCCCGTTGCCTCTTTTCATCTCCTTTATTAATAAGCGGGCTGTTTTTCCGGAATAAAATCCATCACGGCCATAATCTCTGATTCTCTTTAGTGTTTCAGCAAGTGCGGCCTGGATCAGGATGTCTCCCTCCTTCCATAATGAATCCTTCACAAATGCAGGTCTGAAAGAGTTTCTGTCAATAAAAGTTTTTCTGTTTGAATTAAGTTCTGAAGCCTGTCTCCCCGTGACCGGAAATCCGTTTTCAGCAAGATCGATTGCAGGTTGAATCACCTCTTTAAACGGGAGTTTACCATATTTTGAATGTGCATATAACATTCCATCTACAGTACCCGGTACTCCGCTGGCAAGATGCGTATCAGTACTTAATCCCTCTGATACATTTCCTGATTTGTCAAGATACATATCACGTTTTGCATCTTTCGGCGCTTTTTCCCTGTAGTCAATAACATCGGTTTTACCATCACTTGTCCTTATAAGCATAAATCCTCCACCACCTATATTGCCGGCTTCAGGATAGCATACTGCAAGAGCAAATTCTGTCGCTACGGCTGCATCGACAGCATTTCCGCCTTTCAGCAGAATAGTGACGCCTATTCTTGAACTCTGGGGGTGGGCTGAAACCACTATTCCGCTGTCAGCAGTAATATCCTGACCTTCAATGAATTTGTTTTTATTCTTACCAGACTTTATAGAACATCCGGTAAGAATCATCAATCCGAAGACTATGCTTATAATTTTATTCATCATATTTACCAGGTTGAATGCTTTATGAATCAATTTCAGAATCGATATTTCTTTGTGGTCCTTTGTGTTGCACTTAGTGTCCCTTTGTGGTAAAAGAAATTTAACCACTAAGTCGCACAAAGGATTGCATAAAGGGTCACCAAGGAATTGGACCAGTTTATAATCATAATCCAATACAAGTATAAGGATAAACTCATTATTAATAACGTGTCATGTACAAAATCAGTGAGAACAAAAATTGTTTTATTACTTTTACGCAAACATTTTTAAGATGCTGGCAAATCAACCTCTTGCTGAAAGGTTACGACCAAGGCAACTATCTGAGTTCTGCGGACAGGAACATCTGGTCGGTAAGAATGCAGTTCTGAGGAAGGTGATTGAATCGGGAAATATCCCGTCGTTCATCTTATGGGGACCTCCCGGTGTGGGAAAGACAACTCTTGCCGGAATTATTGCAAATACACTAAAAAGGCCTTTTTTTCATCTGAGTGCAGTACACTCCGGAGTTAAGGATGTGAGAGAGACGATTGAAAAAGCAAAAAATCAACAATTTTTTAACCAGCCTAATCCAATACTGTTCATAGATGAGATTCACCGGTTTAATAAATCACAACAGGATTCACTTCTGAGTGCAGTTGAGCAGGGAATAATAACCCTCATCGGAGCAACCACTGAGAATCCTTCTTTTGAGGTTATATCCCCGCTCCTTTCGCGGTGCCAGGTTTATGTAATGAATCCGTTAACCGAGGATGAGCTTATAAAATTAATGAACAAAGCTTTAAAAAAGGACAGTTACCTTGCTGCGTACAATATTGAAATTGCTGAACATGAGGCTCTTATACGTGTCTCAGGTGGTGATGCAAGGAAACTCTATAATGCTCTTGAACTTGTTGTAAACTCAGAAGCCGGTGAGACATCTCCTGAAAAGATCATTATTAACAATGAAATGGTTCTTAGACATGTTCAGAAGAATCTTGCACTTTACGACAAGAATGGCGAACAGCATTATGATATTATTTCCGCGTTCATAAAGTCTCTCAGGGGAAGCGATCCGAATGCGGCAGTTTACTGGCTTGCACGCATGGTTGAGGGAGGAGAAGACCCCAAGTTCATTGCACGGCGGATGCTGATCCTTGCTGCTGAAGATATAGGCATTGCCAACCCGAATGCCTTGCTTCTTGCACAGGCTTGCTTTGAAGCTGTAAATGTCATCGGATGGCCGGAATCACGTATAATTTTGTCAGAAGCTGCAATTTATCTGGCTACCTCCCCGAAAAGCAATTCATCTTATATGGCAATTGAAGATGCTATCGCGACTGTCAAAGAAGAAGGTGATCTTCCTGTCCCTTTGCATATCCGGAATGCACCCACAACACTGATGAAGAATCTTGGTTATGGGAAAGAATACAAATATGCACATAGCTATTCAGGAAATTTTATTCCTGACAATTTTCTCCCCGAGGAAATAAGGGGGACTGTATTTTATGACCCGGGAGTAAACACTAAAGAGGAAGAGATCAGAAAAAGACTCTCTGCTATGTGGAAAGATATTTACAATTATAACAAATAATGACTCTTTGGTTCTCTGTGTCCCTCAGTGTAACAAAAAAAGAACTGTCACAGAGGACACTGAGCAGCACAGAGTTACACTGAGAAAGATAACTAAATATTTTTTTTATGAATATTTTTTTTAACTTTGTTATAATATGTCACAAGCTGGAATAAATATCCCCGGGATAAATTTTAATGAATCTGGCAATTTTCTGTTGATTGCGGGTCCATGCGTTGTTGAAAGTGAGGATATTGTATTTGAAACAGCCGGCCATCTGAAGATGTTATCTGAAAAATACCAGATTCCATTTGTATTTAAATCATCCTACAGAAAAGCAAACAGATCAAGAGTTGATTCATTCTCAGGGATTGGAGACATTAAAGCGCTTAAAATACTTGCAGAAGTGCGAAAGAGATATTCTGTTCCGGTTATTACCGATATACATAATCCCAATGAGGCTGAAATAGCCGCCGAATATGTAGATATCTTGCAAATTCCGGCTTTTTTGTGCAGACAGACCGATCTTCTGACAGCTGCTGCAGTCACAGGCAAATGGATTAATATTAAGAAAGGGCAGTTCCTGTCAGGGTCGTCGATGAAATTTGCTGTGGAGAAGGTAAGAGAGTCAGGAAACTGCAACATTCTGCTTACTGATCGTGGTAACATGTATGGATATCAGGATATTGTTGTCGACTTCAGGAATATTCCGGTTATGAAACAGATCGGTGTTCCTGTAATTATGGATATTACCCACTCTCTGCAACAGCCTAACCAGGAACAAGGTGTATCGGGAGGCAGGCCGGAGATGATTGAGACATTAGGCAAAGCAGCAATAAGTGTTGGAGCTGACGGCATTTTTATTGAAACCCATCCTGACCCTTCGGTTGCAAAATCGGACGGAGCTAATATGCTGAAGCTCTCAGGGATGGATGATCTTTTGAGTAAACTCGTTGCATTGAGAAAAACAATAAATTCATTTAATTATTAAACCTTAATACCAGTTGTATGAAGAAATTATTTTTTATTATGGCAGGATTAATAATGATGTCTGTCATAAGCGCCCAAACACTTGATGAAATAGTGAAGAAGTATACGGAAGCCAACAAGCTGGACCACGTTGCCAGTCTGAAAACGATTAAGATCACTGCCACTGTCTCGGCAATGGGTACCGATATGCCCATGGTACTATGGATGAAAAATCCTAATAAAATTAAATCTGTAACTACTTTTAACGGTCAGGATATGATAACGGTTTTTGATGGAGAGAAAGGGTACACAGTAAGTCCGATGACAGGTTCTACCGAGCCCATGGAAATGAGTCCTGACCAGGTAAAACAAACTCTCAGAAACAGTATATTCCAGAATCCTTTAGCCAATTATTTAAAGAATGGTCAGCTTGCACTTGCCGGTGAAGAAAACGTAAATGATAAACCCGCCTATAAATTAAAAGCCACAATTGAAGGAGGAGCAGTTATTGATATGTTCATTGACAAAAACTCATATTTTCTTATTAAAACAACGACAACAACTTCGATGAATGGTATGACTGTAACAATGGATTCATATCCATCAGATTATACTGAGACCAGTGGAGTTTTGGTACCAATGAAAACAACAGCATCTACGCAGGGTATGGATTTCCAGACTACCTTTACAAAGGTAGAAGTTGATGTTCCGATGGAAGACAGTATATTTAAGATCAAATAACTTATCAACAAATCCAGTCAGGAATGAATAATTGTAGAGACAGGTCTGAGACCTGTCTCTACATAATAAAAAAATAAATTTGATTATCAAATTAATAGGGACATGCCATGGCGTGTCCCTATTTTTTTAAACAGCTGGCCTGTAAGCCGGTTTCTGTGCGGTTTTGGTCTCTTTTAAAGATATTAAAACCGGTTTCCATCATTTATCTTGGCATTATATCACTACAATGCTCATACGACCTACCCCCCGGCATCGGACGAGCAGCCCTTTTCGCCGGTATACATGGTCTTTCAACCCATAAGGTGTACGGCTCCTGATGTTGCCATCAGGACCGGTAAGCTCTTACCTCACCTTTTCACCCTTATCCCCCTGAGCGAAGCCGAAGGGGACGGTTATTTTCTGTTACACTACTATACCCTCACGGATATCTTCCCGTTAGGAAGCATGGTGCTCTGTGTTGCCCGGACTTTCCTTTCCGCCAGTTGACGGAACGATGGAACAGCCTGCTGCATTGCAAAGGTAATAAATTGCTGCTGATTTGGGTAAACAGTATATAATAATGGTTATTTTTGTGGGCTTTTAAAGAAGTTTGAAGTTTAGAGTTTGGAGTACTTAGAGTTAAAAAAATAAGAATACAAAACTTTATGTTCATATCACTCCAGTCCATCTGGGCACTCCAGGTACTTTAGGCACTTTATAAAATGAGAGATATTAACATTAATGATTACGATTACGATCTTCCTGAAGACCGAATTGCTCAGTATCCTGAAAGTGAAAGAGATAAATCTAAACTTCTAATTTTTAAGGAGAACAAAATATTAAAAGATATATTCAGAAATATAGATGAGTACATCCCATCCGAATCACTCCTTGTATTTAATAATACCCGTGTAATAAGGGCTCGCTTGCTTTTTCAAAAAGAGACCGGTGCAAAAGTTGAAATTCTCTGCCTCGAACCTCTGTTACCCTTTGATTATTCGTTATCTTTTGATTCAAAAGAATCTGTCGAATGGAAATGCATTATAGGAAATCTCAAAAAATGGAAAGGCAGCATTTTAACGACCCCTTTTAAATATAAAGGTAATAAGTATAATCTATCTGCAGAGCGGCTGCAACAAAATGGTGAGGCATGGTGCATAAGATTCAGCTGGAACTGCCCTGAAATAAGTTTTGGTGAAGTACTGGAAAAAACTGGACATATACCTCTCCCACCATACATTGACAGGGAGGATGACGCACAGGATATTAAAAGATACAATACTGTATATTCAAGGATAAAAGGATCCATTGCCGCGCCAACTGCCGGATTACATTTTACAGATAATGTATTTAAAAAAATTAAAGCCAGGGGAATAAAGACAGTTGAATTGACTCTGCATGTGGGTGCAGGTACATTTCAACCGGTAAAAGCCAGAAATATTTACGAACATGAAATGCATTGTGAGCATTTTTCGACAGATGCAAAAACAATTCAATTGGTCCTTGAAAACCAGGGAAATGTCATACCAGTAGGCACAACATCGGTAAGAACTCTTGAAAGTCTCTACTGGCTGGGAGTTAAACTGATCCAGAACCCATCAGGTTCATTTCCGACTCTTTCACTTGGGCAATGGGAAGCTTACAAAATGGCAACAAATGTCTCAGTTAAGAAATCGCTTGGAGCTTTATTGAACTATATTAATGAACGGAATTTAATCTGTCTTCAGGCTTCTACAAGCATTATGATTGTGCCCGGATATCGATTCCGGATGACAAACGGAATTGTTACAAATTTTCATCAGCCTCGCAGCACCCTTCTTCTTCTTATTTCAGCCTGGGCTGGAAGCATGTGGAAAAATATATATACCTTTGCTCTTGAGAACAGGTTCAGATTTTTAAGTTATCGTGACAGTTCACTTTTATTGAAGTAACACTATCATTCATCAATAGAACAATGCATTTCATCAAATAGTATTTTTATAACGAAATTTTTAGTTTATTTTTGATAATAAATCTAATTTGATTTAATTTGACACCAAAATATTTTCAGGATGAACGGGAACAGATTAATGCAGCAGGTTACGGCAATTTTCTCGGCATTTATGGTGATCTTTTATCTTGGTGTTGGTTGGTATATTGCATTCTATTTTGATATGAGTTATCTTGACAAGCCCGTAAAAGTTATTATGGGATCAGCCTTTATTTTTTATGGTTTATACAGGGCTTTCAGAACTTATGTTAAAATAGTTGAGGTTTTCTTTACAAAAGATGAGGATGATGAGTAGGTAGTATAACTTATTATAAAGATACTTACGGACAGAAATAATTCATTCTTCACTCAGGGCTTGGCATAAGCTTTGCATTGAATAAAATGAAAATATCAACCTTAACTAAATTTTGGAATATGAACAGAGTATCAGTTATTCAAAATTTTATTATTATTGCGTGCCGGAATAAAAGATTAACACCTTCAAATTTAGTGAATAGAGCTATTAGTCATAAATTACTATTGTACATCTCTCTGATTGGATTGATACTCTTCCTTGCATCGTGCGGCAGTATGGGTAAAAAAGCAACCAACGAAACAGCAACCAGGGGAAATATCCGGATAGTGGCTGATGAATCTTTTCAACCACTCATTGAAACTGAAGTCTTTACTTTTACACATCTGTATACAGGTGCAAAAATCAAACCATTGTTTAAACCAGAGGTTGATGTGATAAATGATTTTATGAATGATTCAGTAAAAGTCATTGTAACAAGCAAGAAGCTTTCGGATTACCAGATTCAGTACCTGCGTGACACCCAGATTATCGCACGTACCACAACTTATGCCTATGATGCTCTTGCACTTATTACAAACCTTAATAATAAGGATACACTCATAAAATACAATACAGTCAAAGATATTTTTCTCGGAAAAATAAAAAAGTGGAAAGAGGTTAACGAAAAATCAAAAATGGGTGACATCCGCGTTATTTTTGACAACAACAAATCGGGGAATATCAGATATTTTAAGGAACTTTTTGATATAAAAGACACACTGGGCAGTAAATTCTTTGCTGTCAGCAATAATGCAGAAGTTATAAATTTTGTTTCAAGGAATCCTGATGCACTCGGAATTATAAGCGTTAACTGGATAAGTGATAAGAATGATTCTCTTAGTTTGAGTTTTATCAAAAAGGTAAATGTAGTTGCCGTTGCGCAGCAATATATCAATGATGGCAGCTATTATAGACCTCAACCGGGTTTTATTTATGACAAGGAGTATCCTTTCGTAAGAGAGATTTATCTTATTTCGAGGGAGACATTCACGGGATTGGGTTCAGGATTTATAAACTGGGCATGCGGGGAGCAGGGACAGCGGGTTGTACTAAAGTCGGGGCTTGTTCCGGCAACAATGCCGATAAGACTGGTGCAGATAAAGCACTAGGTGTGAGGTGTGAGGTGTGAGGAACGCGAAACGAGAAACGAGAAACGAAAAACGAAAAACTAGCAACTAGCAGCTGGAAATTGAAAAAATTGAGTACTTTTAAAATAAATACCAGAATTGACATCTAATAATGATCGCTATGAAACGTTTAATTTTAAGACCAGCATTTTTTCTTGCAGTTTTATTGACAGGTTTTTCGTTTAACATTAAGGCACAGGACTTAAAGACTGCGATTTCACTCACAAAGAGCGAACAGTACGATAAAGCCCAGGCGATGTACCAGGATTTAATTAAGAAAGAACCGGCAAACAGCAAAAATTATTTCTTTTTAGGAGAAAACTATCTGCTTGATTATTTTGCTGACACCATATCTAACTCATTGACAGTTGCTGCAAAATCGGCTAAAGAAATATACCAGAAAGGAGTCAGTGCCAATGCCAATGATCCTCTGAACTATGTAGGGCTGGCTAAAGTTGCTTTTTATACCGGCGACACAAAAACAGCTGCCGACATGCGTGCAAAAGCCAGGAGTCTGCTTCTTCCTTACAAGAACATTAAGAAGATTGTGCCTCCTGCCGCTGAATATGCATTTGCTCTTGCTAAAATAGCTGAATCATATATAAAAGAAAGCAAGGTGGATACATCACTTGCATTACCACTCATAAGGGAAGCTGTTAGAATTGATAACAAAGATGAAGATGTCTTTTTAATTGGAGGTGATATCTATATCCTTGTTAATGACGGTTCAAAAGCTATTTCATTCTATAACCAGGCACAGTTTGCAGATCCGCAGTCGCCTACCGCAAACATGAAAATAGGTAATATCTATGTTAAGGGACGTGCTCTTCAGGCTGCTATCCCTTATTATGAACAGGCTATACAGCTCAATGCGAACTATGCTCCGGCTTATCGAGAACTCGGTCAGTTATATCTTTCAGCGCAGAGATTCGATCAGTCAAAAGAGAATTTTAAGAAATATCTTGATCTTACAGCAGGAAACATTCCTGCAAAAACCAGGTACGTGAATGCTCTCTTTTATGCAAAAGATTATGACGGAGTTATAACGAATGTTGAAGATATCTTCAAGGTTGACAAATCAAGATTTTATATGAACCGCATTGCCGGTTATTCGGCTTATGAAAAGAATCCACCCGATTACGACAAGGCTCTCTCCTATATGGAGACTCTTTTTAAAACAGTTACCCCTGACAGGATACTATGGAAAGACTACCATTACATGGCCAGGATACTCGTAAAAAGAAACCAGAATTATCCGAAAATGGCAGACGATCTTGCCAGTCTTGAACAGCAGCTGGATAAAGAAAAAAATAAATTAGCAATTGCATCAACTACTGCTGATAAAACCAGGGAAAAAGCGACTATTGAAGATCTGACTGCCAAGGAAACCACTGCAAAAGCTGAACTCGCAAAATCCAATGCAGAGATTGACAGGGCATTTGATGAATATAACAAGGTTCTTAATTTAAAACCAGGCGACAGGGCACTGTTAAGTGAAATTGCTACCAATTATAATAATTTCAGAAGGTATGAAGGAGTCGCAAAAACATTATCAATGATGCTTGACCCGACCAAGGACAATACCGAAGATCTTCTTCGTATCGGGCGGGCATATTATAACGGAGAAAAATATAAAACTGCCGATTCGGTTTTTACCTCAATAACAGCTAAGTCACCCGATTATGTGCCTGCTTACCTCTGGATTGCCAATACATACTCCAAAATGGATCCTGATATTAAGCTGGGCCTTGCAAAACCAAAATTTGAGAAAGTTATTGAAGTTGCCAAACGTGATTCCATAAAAAATGCTCCGGCAATGATGGACGCTTTTGGTTATCTGAGTTATTACCACATGATGAATAATAACTTCAGCAGATCAAAGGATTATTACAACATGATGATTAACCTTGATCCCAATAATAAGGAATATAAAATAAAGGGATATACGGGTATAGGTTCAGTTGAGCTGCGATCAACTACAACTGAAAAGACTAATGAAGGCAGATTGCCATATTTGTCAAGAGCAACTGAAGCCTACAATAAAATTCTCGCTATTGATCCGACTAATGCATCTGCAAAGAGCCAGATAAATTATATCCACGAATTCGAAGCTTCTATAAAAAAAGGAATTAACCCCAATGAAATTAAAGGCGTAATTACAAATAAAGCAGGCCAGCCTCTGCCTTATGCTTCTATCAGGGTTAAAGATACGGCTGCCGAAAACCTTTCTAACAGCAAGGGTGAATTTAGATTTGAGATACCCCAGGGCTCGGAGATATTGATTATCAGCGCTAAAGGTTATAAATCACAAGAGATACCTATCACAAAATCGAGAGTTTATAATGTGACACTGGAACAATAAAATTTTAAAGGAGAGATCAAATTTAATTTGAATGACTGAAAGAATAGGGTTTAATATAGTATTAACGGTCTTGTTATTCAGAGAATTATTCTAAACTATACCAAAAATTTAACATTATCGTTTACTCTATTGGAAAAAAACAATTCATAATATATATTTGCAAATCGTAAAAAATCATTAAACCTAAACAAATAGATAAAAATGAGTAAACAAGGAAGTTCGTTCAAAGATGCGTTGCAGAATGTTTTTGCAACAAGTGCTATTTTAATAGCGTTTATTGTATCCTATATTTTGTTCACACAAATAATGGGTAGTCCTGTAAATTTTGAAGGAGGTAATCATGCCGGAAAACCGCTGGAAGGTAACTATCTTGGTATTATTTATAAAGGTGGTTACATTGTTCCTATTCTAATGACATGCGTTTTAACCCTTATTATTTTCATTTTTGAAAGGGCTATCACCCTTTCTAGAGCAAAAGGTAAAGGCAGGCTTAATACATTTGTAAGTGAGTTACAGGCTGACCTTGCATCAGACAAGATTGAGGAAGCTATGGAAGCTTGCGACAGACAGAAAGGATCTCTTGCCAATGTTATGAAGTCAGGTCTTACGCGTTACCGTGACCTTCAGAAAGACAAAGAACTTGAAAAGGACCAGAAAATCCTCTCAATTCAGAAATCTTTTGAAGAAGCTACGGCTCTCGAACTGCCGATGCTGTCAAAGAACATGGTTATTTTCTCAACCCTTGCTTCAATTTCAGTTTTGATCGGTCTGATTGGGACAGTTCTTGGTATGATCCGCGCATTTGCTGCTCTTGCACAGTCAGGCGCTCCTGATGCCCTTCAGCTTGCAACCGGTATATCCGAAGCTCTTGTTAACACTGCATTTGGTATAACAGGATCTACCCTGGCAATCATAGCATTCAACTATTTCTCATCAACTATTGATTCTTATACATTTAAAATTGACGAAGCAGGGTTCAGTCTGACACAGACTTTTGCAGCTTCACTGAAGACCAACTAATTTTAAATTTATCTTTTGGTTCAAATAATATAAATAAGAAACTACAATGCCAAAGATTAAATTACCAACAAAGTCGCCCCATATCGACATGACGCCGATGGTTGACCTGTTCGCGGTGGTTTTGACATTCCTTATGTTGACCACCACCATGAGGCAGCCTGAACCGGCTCTTGTTGATACGCCTACTTCAATATCAGAGAAAACAACACCGGATGCTAATTGGATGACTCTTCTTCTTTCAAAAGACGACAAAGTATTTCTTAATTTTGATAATGGTCCTGATACATTATTGGCCTTCAGGCCAAAGATACTTGTCGAGATGGGAAAAAGGTACAATATTGAATTTACAGACGCCGAGCAGACAGAATTCAAAAAATACCCTTCTTCGATAGGTGTTCCGATTCTGAAGATGAAGGAATTCCTGGACACAAAAGATAACATGGTTAGAACTGCTATGCAAACAGGTATTCCAATTGACTCAACCGATAATCAGCTCGCCGACTGGATTTACTGTACCCGTACAGTAAATCCGAATGTCCAGGCACAAATTAAGGGTGATGCAAAAACCGGTTTCGAGGTAGTGAAGAGAGTCCTTGATATAATGGCGGACAAGAATGTGTTCAAGTTTAACCTGATCACAACTCTTGAGGCAGTTAAAATTAACCTCGCAGAAATACAAAAGTGATATGGCAGAAATAATACAAGAGGAAAAAGCAGGCGGGAAAAAGAAAGCAAAGAAACATGCCCCGCATATCGATATGACACCGATGGTTGACCTGATGTGTCTGCTGATCACATTTTTCATGCTTACTACGGCATTCAGTAAAGCAAAGATCATGGAGATCAACCTTCCTGAGAAACTCAAGGATAAAACAGTTGAGCCTCCAAAGATTTCGGCAAGCCGTACTCTGAACATAGTTCTTGGTCCTGAAGGTAAATTATATTACTACCCTGGAACTGTAAAACCAGAGGATTATAATAGTCTGCCTCCGCTTACGGAAACAGATTTTAGTCCAACTGGAATTCGCACAATATTGCTTGAACGAAATAGAGCTCTTTTCAAAAAGATCGATGATTTCAAGAATCAGGTAGTTACGGGGAAACTTGTTATGTCGCCGGATTCTGCTCAGAAGTCAATCAGTAAACTTAAAACTGATGATGATACTGGTCCAATCGTTCTTATAAAAGCTTATAAGAAAGCTACTTACGGAAACTTTGTAGATATACTCGATGAAATGAATATCTGCGGAATAGCCCGTTATACGTTTGTTGAGATAGCCTGGTACGAAGAGAAGATGGTGGAAACCGCAGCCGGTATTGCACCAACTCCAACTCCTGCCAAAAAATAAACCGTAAACCTGTAAAAAGATGGCAAAAGAAAAAATAAATGCTCCTGCCTTTGATGATATTGTATTTGAGGCAAGGAATAAGGAATACGGAGCTTATAAACTACGTAAAAGATACAATCGAAATGTTACTATTGCTTTGCTGATAGGTATCCTGATAATAGCAACGGTTATTATCACTCCTTATTTAAATGCAAAAGCATCAGAAAACAGGTCAAAACGTGCTGAAAGACAGGTAGTGGTTAAGATGGAGAATCTGGATCAGCCAAATCAACAGGTTGCTCCACCGCCTCCACCGCCTCCACCTCCAACTGATGTTGTTCAGCAGCAGAGATACGTTCCGCCTCAGGTTGTTGATTCAATCAAACCCGAAGACGTAAAACAGCTTATGACAGCTGACCAGGCTCAGACAGAAGTAACCAACAAAGAGGTAGTTGAAGTTGTACAGCAGGTCAAAGAAGAGGTACAGGAAGCAGATGCAGAAGCAACACCATTTGTTGTTGTGGAAGAAATGCCAATGTTCCCGGGCGGGGAAGCAGAACTCCTGAAGTTTATAGCTGACCACACACAATATCCTGAGATTGCGAAGGAAAACAATATCCAGGGAAAAGTAATCGTAAGGTTTTGTGTAACTTCAAAAGGAGGTGTAAGCCAGGTTAGTGTCCTTAAGGGCGTTGACCCCGAGCTTGATAAAGAAGCAATGAGGGTTGTAACCACACTTCCAACATTCAAACCGGGAAAACAGGGTGGGAAACCGGTACCTGTATGGTATATGGTTCCAATTGCCTTTACTCTTAAGTAAAATCCTAGTTTACTAATTATAGGAAAAAGGCTGGATCGCAAGATTCAGCCTTTTTTTATTTGTTTTTTTGCCCCCTGCCCTCTATTGGGGGGTTAATCCTTGATTAATAGGTGTAATTCTCTTAATGTGAGGGAATTAGCCCCCCTTTAGGGGGAAGTCCCGCTTTAGCGGGACAGGGGGCTCAATTCCTTTTTAAGTAGTGCTATAAAATCCACAATATCCTTTTCCGCCGTATCCCAGCTTGCCATTAACCGGTACTCAGATTTCTTCTCATCCCATGGATAGAAGAAGTAATGTTCTCGCATTTTTTCAGCAATTTCAGCGGGCATCATAACAAAGACACCATTTGACTGAACCTTCTGGGTAACCTTAACTTCCGGGATCAGATTCAGATGATCAGCAAGCATTCTGGCCATAGCGTTGGAATTTGCAGCACATCTTTTCCAAAGGTCGTTTCGAAAATATCCTAAATACTGAGCCGAAATAAATCTCATTTTTGAAGCAAGCTGCATCCCCTGTTTCCTGATATATTTAAAATCATCTGATAAACCCGGCTTCAGGAAACAGATCGATTCCCCGCACATCATCCCATTTTTTGTTCCCCCGAATGAAAGAATATCAACACCTGCATCAGTTGTGAATGCCTTAAAAGGAAGATTCAGTGATACAGCCGCATTTGCAATCCGTGCTCCATCCATATGAAGCAACATGCCTCTCTCATGAGAAAAAGAGGCAATAGTGGATATTTCTGAAACTGTGTAGACTGTCCCCATTTCTGTTGCCTGAGTAATAGAAATTACCTTAGGCTGGGAATGATGCTCGAAATCAAATCCATGCATATGTTTTTCTATAAGTTCAGGAGTTATTTTTCCGTCGGGAGTATCAACGACAAGGACTTTGCATCCAATAAATTTTTCAGGGGCGCCGCATTCATCACCTTCAAGGTGAGCTGTCGATGCGGTAATAACTGAATTCCATGATTTCATTATACCGGAAAGACCAAGCACATTGGCAGCAGTACCGGTAAAAACAAAAAATGTCTCCGTCGAACTTCCAAACTGCTCTTTAAAAATATTTATAGCCTGTTCTGTGTAAACATCAGAGCCATATCCAATAACATGACCAGAATTTGATGAAATTAACTCCTTTAAGATATCAGGATGTACGCCTGCATTGTTATCGCTTCCGAATCCCCTCTTAACTTTATTTTTTTCCATAATCCGTAAAGAACCTCTGATTCCCAAAAAAATTTAAAAATGATTTACTTATTAATAATATTTGCCAGATACTCCCTGGCAAGGGCTACCTGCTCGTGCACAAAATCAATGCCGGCACCGGTATGATCTTTATTCAATAAAGGATGACAAAGTTCAAACGTAAAATAGCCATTATAGCCTATTTCATTCATTAACTGAATGTAATGAGCATAATCAGGCATTATTCCACCGGCATAATAATCAAGCAACCTTGGCCTGATCACCTTGTTTTCATCACGGTAATATTCCCCGCCGAAATGTGAATGTACCTGCAGGCTTGCAATTGTTCGAACTGCATCTGCAATATATTCCTTATCTTGTTTATCAAATATAGGAAGATCAAGACATACTTTAAGCCAGGGAGAATTCACCTCTTTTACCAGGTCGAAGGTGTCTTTCCAGGTCCTGATAAGTGGTGAATGATTTTGAAGCGCCATTACGACACCATTTTCTTCTCCAATTTTTGCAGCTTCTTTAAGACATTCTTTCACATAGTTATACCTGTCGAGCCAGGTTGAATAAGGGTACTGTCTCAGGAAAGTGTAAAATCCGTCACCATGGACAAATTCATAAGTGCCTACCCCTTCGTGAATGGGAACACCCGGCCATGCTGCAAATAAACGGACAACCTTTGCTCCCATGTTTTTTGCAAGCCTGGCAGTCTCACGGACCATCAGAATCTGGCATTCCCTGTGTTCGGGGATTGGGCTCGAAAAGTCATTGTTTGCAGCTACACATGGCATTTCAAGGCCATATTTAGTGAGTGAGTTATGCATCTCCTCCCTCTTACGCTGGTCAAGGTCCATTGGATTTCCCATCGGTCGCTTGTTATCCAGTTCTATACCTTCATAACCATATTGTTTTGCATATCTGCACAATTCATCAAATGATGAGGCGGCGCCTTTATACCATATACCTCCAAATGATATGGAATATAAACCGAGTTTGATTTTACCGGTCTTTTGAGTTTTTTGTACCGGACCTGCCGGACTGATTTGATTTACGGAAGGTGTCGCGCCGCCTAACATGGCAGCACCTGCAGCTACTCCGGATGTTTCGATGAATTTTCTGCGGTTCATTGGATAATCAGGTTAAATTAGAAATAATTTATTACAAAGAAAGTAAAGAATTCCATCTTCGCGACCTTTGAGGTATATGAAGTATTTCAAAATCTTCAATTATTACGTACAAATTTATTTAAAAATCCATTTTAAAATGGATTAACATATCATATCGTCGTAAAAAAAAAATTTACCTTGTGAGCTATAAATTATTATATTTATTGACTAATTATTATCATCTTAAAAGAAATAGATAAAGCGATGACGGAAAAAATTATTAATAGTAACAACAATACATTCAAAGAATTGTACGGTACTAACCAGGCAATCCTTAATAAACAGGCACAAAGGTACAACTCTCTTATTGATAAATTCAATAATGTTTTTGGTCAAAAGGACATTATGCTTTTCAGCTCTCCTGGTCGCACTGAAATTGGAGGAAATCATACTGACCACAATTATGGCAGAGTTCTGGCAGGAGCTGTCAATATGGATAATATAGCTGTTGCAGCAAAGAATAATACTAATATTGTAAGTATCCTCTCTTCCGGTTATGAGAAGTTTGAAGTGGATTTATCGAACCTGTCACCAAATAAAGCTGAGAATTTTACATCAGCTTCAATCATCCGGGGTATTAGTGCTAGAATGAAGGAACTTGGTTTTATAATTGGAGGATTTGACTGCTGTATTGATAGTGGAGTACCTGTCGGATCAGGACTTAGTTCTTCTGCTTCATTTGAAGTTCTTATCGGAGCAATAATAAGCCATCTTTTTAATAATGGAAAGCTCGAAGCAGTTCAGAATGCCATTACCGGACAATATGCCGAGAATGTTTACTTTGGTAAGCCATGCGGGTTAATGGATCAGACAGCGTGTGCTGTTGGTGGACTTGTTACCATTGATTTCAAAGATCCATCAAATCCGGTAGTTAAAAAGGTGAATTTCGATTTCGTTGCAACCGGATTTTCACTTGTAATAACTGATACTGGTGGTAATCATGCAGATCTGAATGACGAATATGCTTCATTACCAATTGACATGAAAGCAGTCGCAGCAGAGTTGGGTGCTAAGGTCCTGCGGCAGGTAAGTCTTGATCAGGTCCTGGATATTGCACCTAAAATCCGCGAAAAAGTTGGTGACAGGGCAATCCTCCGTGCTATTCATTTTCAGAACGACAACCAGCGAGTTGTTGAGCAGGTAGCTGCATTGGAAAAAAATGATTTTAAGGCATTTCTTGGCATGGTTATCGACTCTGGCTTCAGTTCATATATGTACAACCAGAACATCTATCCTATAAATAATGTAAAAGAACAAGGTGTATCACTGGCTCTGGCATTAAGCGACCTTGTACTTAAAGGACAGGGAGCATGGCGTGTGCATGGAGGTGGATTTGCTGGTACTATTCAGGCATTTGTTCCGGAAAAGTTACTGGATAAATATATCACAACATTGGAGCATGTATTCGGCAAAGGTGCTTGTCACAACCTGTTTATCAGACAAAAAGGAGCTGACAGAATTAATCTATAAAAGGGATAGTATTATGGAAGTCCATACAACACTACCTGGTATACAGCTATATACAGGTAACCGGCTCGTTGGCAGCGACAAAGGCAAGGGAGGTAAATCCTGGCGAAGTATATAAACACACTTGTTTGCATAAATTCTCTATTAAATAAACTAATAAACTGATTATGAATAACTCTGGAAAAACTACTTATCTGTTCCCATTGATAGTAATGGCTTCACTCTTTTTTCTGTTCGGTTTTATAACAACTATGAACAACTCTACTATCGATTTCCTGAAAAATGCCTTTGGCTTAAACGATGTTCAGAAACAATTACCCAACACATTTTTCTATGGAGCTTATATTTTGTCAGTGCCTGTAGGTTTGATGCTGACAAAAATAGGTTATAAAAATGGGGTACTTGCNNTGGGCTATTACGGATTTCTGAGCACTGTTTCTGTCTTTGCAATCGGGGTAGTGATTCTTCAGGTTGCCGCTGGACCTTATGTAAATGCATTAGGAAGTCCTGAGACTGGTGCCAGCCGCCTTACACTTACTAACGCCCTTAATTCTGTAGCAACTATCATTGCTCCTATTTTCGTTTCTATTCTTCTCGTAACTCCGAAACTCGAATCAGGCGTTAAAGTGGAAAACTCTTCAATACGGGATATTGTTAAAGGCCCATTTATGATTATCGGTATTATTACTGCAGTTATACTTGTAATTATGTTCTTCTTAAAACTGCCTGAAATAAAAAGTGGAGAAAATGAATCCGAAGGTCAGGAGAAGAAACAGTACAAGTCAAGTGCTTTTAAATACACTCATGTTTGGCTAGGCTCATTAGCCATCTTCCTGTACATGGGATGTGAAATAGGTCCCTCCAGCTTTTTTCCCGATTATGCAGCTAAACTTGGCATTCAGGGAATTAACCCTATCGATATGCTTAAATATTATTGGGGAGGTATGATGGTAGGCCGTATACTGGGAATCTTTATTTTAAGAAAATACAAAGCTGGTCTTATTTTAACTATTTGTTCAGTTGGTGGATTTGTTTTGCTTGGTAGCTCATTTGCTCTCAGTTCAAGTGCTCCTGTCATTGCTATGTGGTTATTCCTCGGTATCGGATTATTCCACTCGATAATGTGGCCGGTTATCTACAACCTTGCACTGGAAGATTTGGGACCACATGCAAAGGTAGCCTCAGGTGTTATTGCAACTTCAGTTATCGGTGCTTCTATCTCAACCCTGGTTATGGGTAAAATACAGGCGGTAACAGGCTCGGTAATTATAGCTGTAAGCCTAATGTTCATTTATTACCTTTATCTTGTCTTTTTTGCCACAAAAGGCTCAAAATTAAGATAACCCTTCTCTTTATACAATTTAAGAAGAGGCTGATCCGAAAGACAGCCTCTTTTTTTAATTAATCTTTTATTGAATAGCTACCCACCCATCCACCTTTGCGGGCTACCTTTATTAACTTCTTCTAAAAGAGGATTTTGTCTTAGTATTTGAATATGCTGTATATCAAGTTATTACATAGTACTGGAGATTCCTCACTTCGTTCGGAATGACAAATATAATGTAGGGTAAAAAGGGAAGAAGCGGCGATCCGCAACAATTTCACATAATAAAATCATTACTCTCCGGATCGCCGCTTTTTCCCTCCTCAAATGACCACAGACTGTCATTCCGAACGAAGTGAGGAATCTTTTAATTACCATAAGTAAATCTATTTAAGGAGATTATTGATATTGAAGTTAACAATTCAACTTGAAACGTTGCTCATAAAGGATAGCCCTCCCAGGAGTTGATTTTTTTGGTTTATACTATTTACTTTTGTCTTGTAACTTTTGTCTTTTATCTTTACCTTATATTTACCATATGATCTCTGTGAAAACACGATACTTCATATTTATCTCATACAAAGGCACTTCATATCATGGCTGGCAGGTACAACCTAATTCAGTCACTGTCCAGAAGATCCTTGATGAAGCATTGAGTGTTGTCCTTAACGAAACTATATCCACAACTGGTGCCGGAAGAACAGATGCCGGTGTTCATGCCATGTTCTTCTGTGCTCATTTTGACAGTAGCTCTCCTGATCTCCAGACAACAAATAACCTGGTTTTCAGGCTCAATCAATATCTGCCTGCAGACATATCAGTCAGTTCAATAATGAAGGTAGTTCCTGATGCAAATGCCAGGTACAGCGCTATATCGAGGACTTACAAATATTATATCTCCAGAATAAAAGACCCGTTTTCTGATAATTCAAGCTGGTACCTTCATGGGAAAATTGATATTTCAGCCATGAACACAGCATGTCTGGGGCTTATTCATCATACTGATTTTACCAGCTTCAGCAGGCTTCATTCAGAAACAAAATCAAATATCTGTAAAATTTACGGTGCAGGCTGGGAAGAATTGGATAACCGTCTGGTGTTTACGATTAAAGCGGATCGTTTTCTCAGGAACATGGTAAGGGCGATAGCCGGTACTATGGTCGAAATTGGTTTTGGGAAAATGAATATAAAAGAATTTGAAGAGATTATTCTTGCGAAGGATAGGTGCAAAGCAGGGAAATCAGCTCCTGCAAAGGGTTTGTTTCTGACGGATATCGAATATCCCGAAGAGATATTTATATAATTCTGACTCAATTTGTGACACCCCTCTGCCGCTTCGCGGCA
>PLML01000040.1:2263-6214 GCA_003141525.1 Bacteroidales bacterium | reverse complement strand
ATTTCTCAGCTCGACACCGTACTTACAATAACAGGAACGGTCGATGATGCTGAAAAAATGATATCATAAAGAAGATCGCTTTGCAGAGTGCGATGAAACTGACTATACTTGGTAGTAGTTCTGCATTGCCGACATCAGGAAGATATCCCTCCGCTCATGTGCTCAATGCGCATGAGAGGTTATTTTTAATAGACTGTGGTGAAGGCACACAGATGCAACTCAGGAAAACAAGGATAAGGTTCGCAAAAATAAATCATATCTTCATAAGCCATCTTCACGGAGATCACGTTTTCGGTCTTTATGGATTGCTTTCTACCTTTAGTTTAATGGGAAGGACCAACCCGATTCATCTTTACGCTCCTGAAAATTATGATAAAATACTGAAATCACACCTCACTGATTTTGATATTAATTTAAGCTTTGAAATTGATTTTATTCCACTTTGTGGCAAAGACCCTGTTAAAATACTGGATGATAAGTATCTTACCGTGACATCTTTTCCCCTTCAGCACAGGGTCCCCTCTTACGGATTCCTTTTCAGGGAAAAAAGATCAGAAAAGAATATAATAAAAGAATTTATTGATAAGTATAAAATTCCACTGGTCAGAATTCCTGCTATAAAAAAAGGAAAGGATTTTATAACTGCCGATGGTACCTTAATAAAAAATGAAGATCTGACGCTTCCTCCTCCTGAACCCCTGTCCTATGCCTACTGCAGCGATACGAAATATTTTAAACGACTGGCTTCATTTGTAAAGGAGGTTAGTTTATTATACCACGAAACTACTTTCGATAAAAGCAACGAAGATCTTGCAAAAATAACAGGCCACTCAACAACTCTTGATGCTGCAAAAACTGCCTGTGATGCGAATGTAAACACACTCATTATCGGTCATTTCTCGGCCAGATATAAAGACATTTCGCTTCTTGTTGATGAGGCCAGAATAATTTTCCCTGAAACTTATCCGGCTATAGATGGCAAGACTTATGAGGTGGGGAATATTACTGATCTTTAATAAAAGAATTTCTATCTTTGTGACCATTTTAATAAACTAATAAAGTTTTGCAGGAAAAAATTTTAATACTCGATTTTGGATCTCAGTATACTCAGCTGATAGCCAGAAGGATACGCGAAATTAATGTCTATTGCGAAATATATCCTTACAAACATTTCCCTGTTCCCGATGTCAATGTTAAAGGAGTAATCTTATCAGGCAGTCCATCTTCAGTGCGTGACAAAAATGCCCCATTTCCCGACCTTTCAATGATCAAGGGGATAATACCGTTACTCGGTGTATGTTATGGAGCACAATACCTGGTTCAGAATTTTGGAGGTGAAGTAAAACCTTCAGGAATCCGGGAATATGGAAGGGCAAATCTTGTCTCTATAAATAGCAATGATCCACTCTTCATGGATATAAAACCCGGAACACAGGTGTGGATGTCACATGCTGACACAATTGTAATGATACCTGCAGGATTTGAGATTACGGGATCGACAGCAGATGTGGAAGCAGGGGCGTTTCACATAAAAGGTGAAGATACATGGGGAATACAGTTCCACCCTGAAGTCTATCATACCACAGATGGAACTCAGATACTAAAAAATTTTGTAATCGGGATCTGCGGTTGTTCTCAGAACTGGACTCCTGATTCATTTGTAGGTACAACTGTCGATAACCTGAAAGAGCACTTGCGCAATGATAAGGTGATACTTGGTCTCTCAGGTGGCGTTGACTCTTCTGTGGCAGCATTTCTACTGCACAGGGCAATAGGTAAAAACCTTACTTGCATTTTCGTAGACAATGGATTACTCAGGAAGAATGAATTTAATAAGGTGCTTGATTCGTACCTTGGACTCGGACTTAATGTTGTGGGGGTTGATGCGTGTGACAGATTCCTCGATCAGCTGGAAGGAGTCAGTGACCCTGAGACTAAACGTAAGATAATCGGCCGTGTATTTATTGATGTCTTTAATGCTGAAGCAAAAAAAGTAAAAGATGTTAAATGGCTCGCACAGGGAACTATATACCCCGATGTAATTGAATCTGTTTCAGTTAATGGACCTTCTGCAACAATCAAATCACATCATAATGTAGGAGGCCTGCCGGAAAAGATGCATCTGAAAGTAGTGGAACCTCTTCGTCTCCTTTTTAAAGATGAGGTTAGAAAAGTTGGTCATACACTCGGGCTCCCCGATTTTATTCTTAAAAGACATCCTTTCCCCGGTCCGGGTTTAGCAATTCGGCTCCTCGGGAAAATGACAAGGGAAAAACTTGAGATACTCAAGAATGCAGATGATATTTTTATTGAAGGCCTCAAAAGACATGGTTTATATGATTCTGTCTGGCAGGCTGCTGTAATTCTTCTTCCTGTTCAGTCCGTTGGGGTAATGGGTGATGAACGCACTTATGAGAATGCTGTGGTACTCAGAGCGGTAACTTCAACCGACGGCATGACAGCTGATTGGTCGCATCTGCCATATGACTTTCTTGGATTAATATCAAATGAGATAATAAATAAGGTTAAAGGAATTAACAGGGTTGTTTATGATATCAGCTCTAAGCCACCGTCTACCATAGAATGGGAATAGTAAAATATAAAAGACAAAAGATAAAAGACAAAAGTAAAAAGACAAAAGTCGAACTTCGAACATCAAACATTAAACATCAAATGAAGGTTTAAATTCCCCTCCTGGGAGAGACAAGGGGTGGGTTTAGTCTGGATTTTCCCAGAACTTTCCCTCTCATAAATTGTTGAAATATAATAAAACATTGAAAATCAAAATATGAAGAGAAAAATAATTAATGGAGCCATACTGATAGTCTCATTGTTTCTGTTCACAATAACAGCTTCATCGCAGGTATTAAATGAAGGAACTTTTAAATTCGGTAGAACTTTGAGCCTGATTGATGCCTTTTATGTTGATTCAGCAAATCTGGATATGCTTACGGAAAAAGCAATAGTTGAGGTACTGAAAAACCTTGACCCGCATTCTACTTATATCTCTGCTAAAGATGTCAAAGAGATGAATGAGCCTCTTAATGGCAATTTTGAAGGAATTGGTGTTCAGTTTAATCTGCTGCGTGACTCAATTATTATTGTTGAACCCATTAGCGGAGGTCCATCAGAAAAGGTAGGAATCAGGGCAGGAGACAGAATTTTGACTATAGATCAGGAAAAAGTTACAGGAATAAATATAACTACAACCGGTGTCCGAAGCAGGTTAATGGGCCCGAAAGGAACAAAAGTGAACATTACTATCTACAGAAAAGGAGTAAAAGATATTCTCGATTTCACAATAATTCGCGATAAGATTCCAATCTATAGTGTCGATGCATCATATATGCTTGATAAAGAAACAGGATATATTAAGCTGAATAAGTTTGCAGCTACAACCGAAAAAGAGTTTTCAGATGCAGTTGCTAACCTTAAAAAGAGCAACATGAAAAACCTGGTACTCGATTTAAGGGGAAATGGAGGAGGTTATATGCTTGCAGCAACTCAACTGGCTGAAAAATTCTTCTCGGATCAGAGACTGCTGGTCTACCTGGTTGGAAGAAAAACGCCAAGACAGGATTTTAAATCGACTGGTAATGGAAGTTTGGCTTCCTCGAGGGTTGTTGTTCTTACGGATGAGGGATCAGCGTCAGCCAGTGAGATTTTTGCCGGAGCTATGCAGGATTGGGACCGCGGAGTTATTATGGGCAGGCGGACTTTTGGCAAAGGACTGGTTCAGAACGGATTTTACCTCACTGATGGTTCAATGATACGACTCACGGTTGCGCGTTACTACACGCCAACGGACAGATCTATTCAAAGGCCATACAATGAAGGGTATGACAAGTACATGGAAAATTTCTATAAAAGATTCACTGATGGAGAACTGATGTCTGCAGACAGCATTCGTTTACCTGATTCACTAAAGTATAAAACATTGGTTAACAGACG
>PLML01000040.1:0-2241 GCA_003141525.1 Bacteroidales bacterium | reverse complement strand
AGTATAAATCATTTGATGACTTTAAGAAAAAATTTCAATTTAGTCCTGATGATATCAAATCATTCATCGCCAGAGGAGAATCTGAAGGAGTCAAATTCAATGAAGAGCAATTTAACAAATCGAAAGATGAAATCTTATTAATAATGAAGGGTTATATTGCCAGTAATATGTGGCAGCTAAACGAATTATATCAGATTGTGAATGAGAACGATAAAGTGATTGACAAAGCACTCAAAATAATTTCTGATAAAAAGAGTTATAATTCAATACTTGGTATTCAGTAACCAGGAGTCAATAATTTCACAATGAGATTTGTAGCAAAGACTCTTTACGGACTTGAAAAAGTTCT
The DNA here is from genome assembly GCA_003141525.1 of Bacteroidales bacterium. Lineage (GTDB taxonomy): Bacteria > Bacteroidota > Bacteroidia > Bacteroidales > VadinHA17 > LD21. Next base: position 1,892 of record PLML01000040.1, on the reverse strand, counting down.
TTCAGAAGAACTTGTCATTCTGGGAGCCGGAAATGTGCAAATTGCCAACCGTGCAGTATTGTTTGAAGGTGACAAGAGTCTGCTGTACAGGGCAAATTACTCTTTAAGAACAGCATTATCCATATTGATGCCGATAGCTGATTTTAGGATAAGATCAAAAGATGATCTTTATAAAAGCGGATCGAAGGTAGAATGGGATAGATTTATGGATACGGATGATACTTTTTCTATTGTGCCGGTAATTAACTCCACTCATTTTGGCCACACCGGATATGCAGGTCTTATTCTAAAGGATGCAATTGCCGATTCTTTCAGAAATAAAACAGGAAGGCGTCCTTCCGTAGACACCAGCAATCCCCGAATACTTATAAACCTTCATATCAGCAATGATCTTGTGACAATCTCGCTCGACTCTTCGGTTGTGCCTTTGTTTAAACGTGGATACAGGCAGGAACAGTCAGTAGCTCCGCTTAATGAAGTTCTTGCTGCCGGCATTATACTTTTATCGGGATGGAAAGTATCTGCCACTCTGACAGATCCAATGTGCGGTTCAGGAACCATTCCGATTGAGGCAGGGCTCATAGCATGCAAGATTCCTCCCGGAAAATTCCGTCAGTTCTTTGGATTTCAACGGTGGGAAAATTTTGATGAGGATTTGTTCGAAAAGATTAAACTTGAATGTAACAGCCAAATTGGTATTTCTCCTGTGAAAATATCTGGAAGCGATATATCCGAACAAACATTACAACATGCTAAAGCTAATGTTGTAAAAGCAGGGCTGAGTGATGTAATAACTCTTAAAATATCTGATTTTAAGGATCTTAGATCTGCTGATGATCATGGATACTTGTTTCTCAATCCTCCTTATGGACAGAGAATTCAACCTGAAGAAATTGACATGTTGTACAGTATGATTGGCACTACCCTGAAACATAATTTCTCAGGTTCGACTGCCTGGTTAATAACTTCAAATAAAGAGTCGCTCAAACATGTCGGCTTGAAACCTAAAGAGAAGCACATTCTCTTTAACGGAGCTTTGGAATGTACACTTCTGAAATATGAGATGTACCAGGGAACAAAAAAGCGGGAGAAGTCCTGATATCACTTTATTAATGATATTGATCACAACAATTAGTTATATTTATCAAAAATGTAGCCATTATTTAAAAAACCGTAAAGAGGGCAAGTTATATTTTGGTAACTTTATATTTTTATTATATTTGTTATTGGAAAACTTGAGCATATCTAAAATGAAGCTTAAATGAGCTTTAATATAGAGAATTATTTTTCAGACCTATCTGCCGCGAACACAATACTTTATTATAAAGGTAATGTTGATTCGGATGTCATAAATCATATCCTTGACACTGTTGAGGATAAGATGGTTGAGGTTAAAGAGCAGTCAAAGCTCAGGAAAAAGGTCTATAATGTTCTGGTTGAGAGTCTTCAGAATCTATATCATCATGTTGACAAAGTTCCAGCGGCCTTTGAAGATCAGACATCTGAAAGGTTTGGTCTGGTTGTAGTGAAGACGGTAAGTGACGGGTATAGAATAGTTACCGGAAACTTTGTTCATGTTGAGAACATCGAGAAACTGGAAGAGAAAATAAAAAGAATTAACAGATCCAGCCATGAGGAGATAAAGGAACTATATAAGTTTATTCTGAACCACCAGAGAATTTCGGCCAAAGGTGGAGGCGGACTTGGTCTTGTTGATATAGCAAGGAAAACCGGCAATAAACTTGATTACAAGTTTAAAATATATGACAAGTATTATTCATTTTTCTATCTTGATATTTTAGTGAACGAATAAAAAAAACAACGTTTAAAACTGATAAATATGGAACCGATCATTATCGAAGGAACCCCCAAAACTCCTACAGTTAAATTTG